>DAINNF010000272.1:0-1508 GCA_036736005.1 Acidobacteriota bacterium | reverse complement strand
AGGTAATCGCGGCAAAGGATGCCGCCACATCCGTATTCACAAAGGCCAGGCCCGTGATGGCGTCCACCTGGAGCTCGCTGCCGGCGTTGAAACCGTACCAGCCGAACCACAAAAGTCCGGTGCCCAGCGCCACCAGTGGAATGCTGTGGGGACCGTGTTCTTCAACTTTGCGCCGGCCGACATAGAACACCGACGCCAACGCAGCCATTCCGGCAATCGCGTGTACCACGATGCCGCCCGCAAAATCCAGTACGCCCCACTTCTGGAGCAGACCGCCACCCCACACCATGTGACAGATGGGGAAATAGACCAGCAGCAGCCAGGCCACGAGGAAAACCAGGTATGCGGAGAAACGCACCCGGTTCGTGAACGCGCCGGTGATCAGAGCGGGCGTAATGATGGCAAACATCATCTGATAAGCCACGAACACCAGAAGCGGAATGTTGTTGGAAGCGGAAAAGACCGTGGTCGGATCAACGCCACGGAGAAACGCCATGTCCAGGTTTCCGATGATTCCGGCAACATCACCGCTGAAGCAGAGTGAATACCCCACGGTGTACCACAAAATTGTTGTAACGCCCATGGAAACAAAGCTTTGAATCATGATTGTCAATACGTTCTTTCGTCCGACAAGACCGCCGTAAAAGAATGCGAGACCCGGCGTCATCAGCATGACCAGGCTGGTAGCCAGCAACATAAAACCGGTGTTTCCAGGATTGAAATCCATTGATTCCTCCTTAACGGATAAATTGAGAAGATTACAGGAATGTTCTAGCTCACTCACATGATTCTCTGTTTGCAGACACGTTATATCTTTGTGTGTGAAAGCGGTGTTTCCATGGATTTCCTCACATAACGCTAACAATTGTGTTATTCAATGGTGGGGACAACGGACGCTTTCCCGTTGTTGCACAGGGGGGTTCAATGCTGGAACGAAAGACCCGGATTCTTTTCATTGAGGATGAGCAGAATCTGCTGAACAGTATGGCGTTCATTCTCGAACGGGAAGGATTTGACGTCAGGAAGGCCGAAAGCGGGGAAGCCGGGCTGACCATGATGTCGGAATTCCAGCCGGATCTGATCCTGCTGGACCTCAACCTTCCGGGGATGGATGGGTTCGAAGTGGCGGAGCAACTGGTTTCAGACTGCTGTCCCCAGTGCTGCCCGGCCATTATCATCATGACCGGTCGTTCGGCGGAGGAGGACATGGTGAACGGCCTGGAACGGTTTGCCGATGACTATATTGTAAAACCGGTCCAGCCCCGGGTATTGATTGCCCGGATCCAGTCCGTGCTGCGCCGGTCCGAAAACCTGAACCGGGAAGACATCGCCACCTGCGCGTCCATTGAAATCAACCGGGATGCATACATCGTTCGCGTCGAAGGGGAATCCATTCGTTTGACAAAATCCGAGTTTCACATCCTGGACCTGATGATGCGTGCGCCGGAAAAGGTGCTGACACGCACCCAGATTATCAACGCGGTACGTGGCATTGACTGTTTCGTCAC
>DAINNF010000271.1:0-1545 GCA_036736005.1 Acidobacteriota bacterium | reverse complement strand
TGCATGCGGGTTATGAACCGGACAATACCGGCTCCCGCGCCGTCCCCATCCACCAGACCACGTCCTACGTGTTCCGGGACACCGATCACGCGGCGGATCTGTTTGATCTGAAAACATTCGGTCATATCTATACCCGGCTGTCCAATCCCACAACCGATGTACTGGAACAGCGGATCGCGGCCCTGGAAGGGGGCGTCGGTGCACTGGCAACCGCTTCCGGACAGGCCGCCATCACGCTGGCTGTCACCGGCATCACGTCCGCCGGCCAGAACATCGTCGCCACCCAGTCGCTCTACGGCGGCACCACCAACCTGTTCCACCACACGTTGCGGCGCCTCGGTATCACCACACACTTCGTGAACGCAGAAGACGAAGACCGGATCCGCGAAACCATCAACAACGATACCCGGCTGCTCTACACCGAATCTATCGGCAACCCCAAGCTGGACGTGGTCCGGATCGACCGTCTTGCGGCCATCGCCCATGAACACAACATCCCGCTGATTGTGGATGCCACATCGGTAACCCCGTTCCTGCAACGCCCCATCCAATTGGGGGCGGACATTGTGGTCCACTCCGCCACCAAGTTCATCGGCGGACACGGTACATCCATCGGCGGGCTCATCGTGGACAGCGGCCGATTTGACTGGTCGGAGGGCCACTATCCGGAACTGACCGAACCGGACGACAGCTATCACGGCGTCCGGTTTGCCGAAGCATTCGGAGAAGCGGCATACATCGTTCGCCTGCGGGCCTGCCAGTTGCGGGACCTGGGCCCGGCTTTGAGTCCATTCAATGCCTTTCTGCTGCTGCAGGGGGGGGAAACACTGGGGTTACGCATGGAACGCCATTGCCAGAACGCCCTGACGGTGGCCCGGTTCCTGGAATCCCACCCCCGCGTGGCATGGGTGACCTATCCCGGACTGTCCAGCCATCCCCATCATGACCGCATCCACCGTTACCTGCCGGCAGGTCAGGGAGCGCTGGTATCCTTCGGTGTGAAGGGCGGTCTGGAAGCGGGACGCCGGTTCATCGAAAACGTGCAGCTGCTCTCCCACCTGGCCAACATCGGGGATGCGCGGTCGCTGGTCATCCATCCGGCATCCACCACGCACCGCCAATTGACACCGGAAGCCCAGCTGGCCGCCGGGGTTCTGCCCGAATCCATCCGGTTGTCGGTTGGACTGGAGCATGCGGATGATATTATGGAGGACATCGACCAGGCATTGTCCGGCGCAGGAGGAAAAGAATGACACTCACCATTGGCATGCTCAACATCATGCCGGAAGCCCACAAATATGAACCCTACCTGCTGGACAGTTTCTGCGCGTCGGAACGGGACGCGACACCCATCTGGATCCGGTTGGCCAGTCACGGATACAGCAGCACGCCGGCAGCGGAACTGGCCCGCTACCGGTGCTGGGACGACATGGACCCGGATACACTGGACGGTCTGGTACTGACCGGGGCTCCGGTGGAACACCTGCCGTTTGAAGACGTTCGCTACTGGCCGGAATTGACCGCCATCCTGGATGATGCCGAACA
>DAINNF010000270.1:0-1562 GCA_036736005.1 Acidobacteriota bacterium | reverse complement strand
CCCGTACTATGGCACTCTTACCCTACGTTTCCGAGTAATGAAGGGAACGCTGAAGCCGTTTCTGGCTTTGACGGCTTCCCTGACTCTATTGAATCTGCTGGGACCGGCGGCCATTGTGCTGCCGGTTCCTTTTTTTCTGTTCCACCGCCGGTTGCCCAAATGGTCCCTGATACTGTCCGCGCTTCTGGTTATCCCCGTGCTGCTCCTCGTCCCAACCGGACCCACCGAACAATACCTGACACTGTTGCACCACTGCGCCCTCTCTGCCGGGTTCCTGACGTTCCTCTTTCTCATCCAGTCGCACCCGGATGATCCTCATCATGCCATTCTGTTCGGTAGTATCACCACTCTCGTACTGTCACTGGCGGCCGCCTCCCTCTATCCCGTCCTGATACACAGTACACTTGCCTCCGATCTGGTAAAAATCATGACCGCCGGCGATGCTGAATTGGGCAAAACCATCATGCCGACCATTCAACACCTGGGAGCGTTTCTTCCCGGACTGATTTCCGCCTGGCAGATTGTGGTTTTCCTGCTGAACCTCTACCTGTTTCAGCGGATGACCCTCACCCCAATCCTGTACCGTGATTTTCAGTTGCCGTTCTGGATCGTCCCCGTGTTTGTGCTATCGGGCCTTGCCTATATACTCTCCGGAATCTGGAGCATATTTCCCGGCCCGGCAGCGACAGTTGCCGGTAACATGCTCATCTCCCTTACTTCTCTCTTCTTTGTGCTGGGTCTGGCAGTCGTTGTCTATTTTATCGAGCGCACCCGTCTGCCCAGACTGTTTCAGTACCTTCTGTATGCCCTCTTCCTCATCCAACCCGGGCCCGTCCTCGTGATTCTGATCGGTTTCGCCGAACCTTGGGTTGAATTCCGCAGGCGATTCCCTATAATCAAAGCGTAATATCAGTACCACTTCCAGAGGGGGACACGTGTACCGAGAGCATACGATTACGGTTGTTATCCCTTGTCTCAATGAAGAAGAGGCCATCGCGAAGGTTCTTGCAGATGTCCCGGATTTTGTTGAAGACATCATTGTTGTGGACAACAATTCCACCGACCGGACCGCAGAAATTGCCGAATCCCTGGGAGCGACGGTCGTGCGGGAAGCTGTTCGCGGATATGGTCGTGCATATAAATCCGGGTTTTCCCAGGCAAAAGGAGATCTCATTGTTACCCTGGACGGTGATCACTCTTATCCGGTTCACGACCTGAAACGACTGCTGGACGTCTTTTTTGAACATGACGTGGATTTTCTTTCCTGCTGTCGTTTCCCCATCATGAACGCTGATGCCATGTCCTTTAAGCATTGGATCGGGAATCAGGTATTGTCCCTGTTCATGTCCATTCTGTACAAGACCCCGATTGAGGACTCCCAGTCCGGTATGTGGGTGTTTCGTCGCAGCGTTCTGTCAGAAATGAAACTCAGAAGTGACGGAATGCCCTTTTCCGAAGAAATCAAAATCGAGGCACTCCGCAATCGCAGCATCCGCTTCAAGGAAGAACACATCAAGTATTCTGCGCGGAAAGGGGAAATCAAGCTCCGACCCTGGCGGGAC
>DAINNF010000269.1:0-1566 GCA_036736005.1 Acidobacteriota bacterium | reverse complement strand
GGTGCTGGATTCTTTAATCTGCCCAGCACTTGTCCGCTAGTGCTGGGTGTTCAGCAAGAAGAGTCTTGTCCTGAAATGGGTTCAGTCATTCTTTGCGTTGTTTCCTTCCTGTTGGTGTCTTTGTGATTTGGTGTTATTCCAGGTCCTGCTATGTCAACTGATTCATTGCCTGAAGGAGTGCTTCACCGAATGGTTCCATGTATGCTTCGCCCGGGAAGTTGCGTGGGTCGGGCATGGGGATGGAAAACGGTGACAGGAGCAGCTGAACCTGTGTGGTGATGTCCCGAAATCGTGATGCCAGCAGATAGGGGTCGTCGATTTCATGGAGAATGTCCAGAATTTGCAAAAGGGCATGGAATGTCCGGATCCAGTTGATGGGGGGAGGGGTGTCGGTTATTGTCAGTGTACTTTGCCAATGCTCTCGGCGTGTAAGCGAGTAATTCCCCGCGCGACCTTTCTGTATACGTTGGAGTACGCCGGCATCGGTCCAGCTTTCCAGGATGAGATAGATTGGTTTCTGGGCAAAGCCAATTTCGCGGGCCAGGGCATTACTGTTTTCGGACTCATGCTGAAGCAGGTACAGGAGGATTTCAGCCCTTGCATTGATGCCGAAAAGTCCGCGCAGTTTCAATTGGAGCAGGCGATGGTTGGTCAGGTTCGGTTCCGAAACGATGCCCCGGGAAGTATAGGATCGGTTGCCTGTTTGTTCAGCAACACGCTGGACAAAACGATCCGTGTTTCCCGTTGAAATGTCCTGAAGGAGTTCCTTTGCGGATTGTCTGTCATATTGCGACCGGTCTTGTGTGAACACGCTCCCGATCCGTTTCAGGCGACTGGTATTGATCATGTGGCGATTATGGATGGTCCATTCCCCTGCAGCTTCGAGAACGCGCTTTTCTCCGTGGTGAGCCAGCAGGGTGAACACCAGTAATGACTCCAGGTCGATCCACGTCCCGGCATGTGCTTGATCGGCTGGTGCCAGTGCAATGCCCAGATGTTGCCAGTGCGAGGCAATCAGGTCGATCACCCGCTGCAGGAATCGGTTTCTAAATTTGTTCGATGACATGTTCATACCCTTTCTGCCGGAGGAAACTGATGAGTAGTTGACGGAACGGTGCGGACACGTCCTGCTCCAGCACCCATTTTGCAGCCTGGACGAGTTCATTTGTTGACGGGTTGAGATTCAGCAAATCGTCCACATGATAGCCTCCCCGGTCAATGGCGGCATATAGTTTGAAATGAATCTGGTCGATCCGACTGATGTAAGAAATCGTTAACATGGGGCCATATTCCCGCGTGATCAGGCGCGAGGCGATACCGTTTGGAAGGTCTGAAGATACTTGGGCGGCCGGACCGGTGTTGATCCAGTTTTCCGGAAGATTGAAGTCCCGTTTGACCGTTGCGGCAGCTTTCTGAAACCAATCGGGCAGTTCCATCAGGGTGTCGATTTGCCTGGAATCCTCTTTCAGTTGACCAAGAATGTCCACATCTGTAGTGGCACGACGCACGAGGCCGAGAAAGATCAGTGCAGTACCGCCACAGACAACGAGATGTATGGGTCCTGCC
>DAINNF010000268.1:0-1578 GCA_036736005.1 Acidobacteriota bacterium | reverse complement strand
TTCCCAGATGGATGTCGCTCAGGACCCTGACGATCAGTCTGATTTCGCTATTTTCATGTCTGGTGGTACTGGCCGGGACGGAGTACACCTTGATTCACCCCGACCGGGTTATTGATGTTGACGAAAGCAATTATATATTGCCAATGCATGGAAACATATGTTTTAACCCGTACAATCAACAGATGTATATTTCGATCCCCAACGGGTTTGTGACGTACACGCTGGACGGTAAGATTACCCCTCCCCACAAAACACACAGTTACCAGGAACCGGGTGGATTTCGACATCCCCATGAGTTCTTCTTTTATCCGAATTTCTTCTATGGGACGGACCGGTTGAAAAGTGTGAAGCTGACCTACGACAATGTGTTTGTATCCGAACTGAAAGGATGGTTCGGTTTCGATACGGTTATGGAAGACGGCGGCTTTCTCTACTACAACAAGAAGGATGGACTGTGTCTGTACTCGCCGGACGGGGAGCTTGAACTGAAGAATAAGGAATTGATATTCGTGCCCCGACTTCGGACATCCATGGTGAACTATTTGACCGGTTACAACTTCTGTGTCGATGGGAAGGTCATCTGGGCGAGCGCCATGCACCATTATCAGTTACTCAAGCTGGACCGGGACTCTCTCCGGATCAGTGCCCGTTTCGGAGACAAACCGAAGATCTTCAATGAACCCGATGATACGAAATCCGGTGTTTACGGGATGCAGTTCATTGAGAAATTGGAGGAACTCAGCACAGGAGTCTGCTGGATCCGTTTCGTGAAGGCATATCGGGATTATCTGATCGTCTACTGGCTGGTTGGAAATGAACCGGAAGGTTATGTCGATATATATGATAAGACAACACTGAAATGTGTCAGACGATTTGCGCTGGAACCCTTCCATTATCAGAATAACCGGTCGGTTGATTTTGATCCGAAGACAGGACGGCTGTTCCAGGAAGATAACCTGGATGTGGACGGAAAGGAACAGACCGTATTGCGGGTGTACGATTTGTCCAAGTATCTGGAA
This sequence comes from Acidobacteriota bacterium, assembly GCA_036736005.1. Lineage (GTDB taxonomy): Bacteria > Acidobacteriota > Holophagae > Thermotomaculales > Thermotomaculaceae > DAINNF01. The sequence goes on along the minus strand of DAINNF010000268.1, from coordinate 559 downwards.
AAGTCGGGGGAGTGAAAAACGGGGACAATCACCCACTCTCAAACCATCCACTATCCACCATCCACGCACCGAAGGTGCTTGCCATCCACCATCCACTGTCTCGCCATGCGAGACTCATCATCCACCCGGCACTCTCTGCCAGTGCCGGGTTGGTTATGCGGTGACGATGCGGTTCCGGCCGGACGCTTTTCCTTCGTACAGTGCTTCGTCCGCGCGATGGATGCAATTCTCCAGAGATTCGTCGGGGTTGCACCGGGCAATACCGAAGGTCAGGGTAACCTCGATTTTCCGCCCTTCATGAATGACAGGGTCCTCCGCGATCTTTTTTCGCAGCTTTTCAATGGTCTCCGCTGCACCGGAAAGGTCGGTTTCCGGAAAGGCCAGAATAAATTCTTCTCCGCCCCACCTGCCCGCGATATCCGTTGCCCGAAGGGATGTTTTGAATGTCGCCGCCAACCGGCGCAGCACGGCGTCCCCCGCGGTATGGCCGTATGTATCGTTGACAGATTTGAAGAAGTCGATATCGCAAACACAGACGCTGAGCGGCTTCTTGTTTCGG
>DAINNF010000267.1:0-1589 GCA_036736005.1 Acidobacteriota bacterium | reverse complement strand
CGGCGCGCGGCTTCATGCTGCCGGCGGCGTTGGCCATCTGCTCGCTTTTGATTTCGTCCTTTTCCGCGCGGACTTCCTGTACATCCACATGGTTCCCGGCTTCAATATTCCGGCAGGAACGGCATTGGCCGCAGGGCGCCTGCTCCTGCGTTTCACAGTTCAACATGGCGGCAACCGTACGAGCTGTCATCCGTTTTCCAATCCCTTCAGGACCGGTGAACAGGTAGGTGGAGTAAAGCCTTTCCTTCTGGACCGCCCGTTGGAAAAAGGCTTTTATCCGGTCATGACCGATAATTTCATCCCAGGTAATCATCCGTTTTCTCCATTTACCAGCCGGTTGATGCCTGCTCCCATGTGGGCCCGAATCTGTTCAAATACCTGGTCCGGGCTTCCGGTACCGTCCACCCGCTTGACCCGCTGCGGGTCTGTCCGGACAATTTCAAGAAACCCGTTTCTGACACGTTTGTGGAATGCCAGTTCCTCTTCTTCAAAACGGGAGTGACTGGCAGGATCCTTGTCGGCGCGGTGCCTGACACGCTTCATGGCGTCCTCTACCGGCAGATCCAGCACAAAGGTCAAGTGGGGTTGAAGGCCACCCGCCAGATTGTTGAACAGGAAGTTGAGAATATCCATCGGCACACCACGACCGTAATGCTGGTAGGCAACGGATGAGTCATGGTACCGGTCGGAAACCACAATGGCGCCTTCCCGGAGTTCGGGGAGGATCCGGGTCTGCACGTGTTGTGCCCTGTCCGCGATGTACAGGAGCAATTCCGTTTCCGGGACAATTTCACGATGGGCCGGGTTCATGACCACTTCACGGAGCATGCGTCCGATTGGGGTTCCGCCCGGTTCGGATGTCAGAAGAATCCGGTAACCTTCTTTGCGAAGCCACTGGCCGATGCGTCTCGCCTGGGTGGACTTTCCGCTGCCTTCTCCCCCTTCAAGCGTGACGAACATTCCGCCGGGAACGGTCCGGCTCATGACCGTTTCTCCGTTGTGTGGGGACTTGACGGAATCATGTCCGATGTAATCATATCTTCCTCCCCGGAGAGAACCATGATCCGCTCCAGCACGTGCTCCAGTTCCCGGATATTACCATTCCAGTCACGGTTTTGCAGCGTTTGAATGCCGTCATCCGAAAACCGGGGAATCGGCAAATCATGACGTTCCGCCAGACGGTGAGCGAAATGCTCAATCAAGAGAGGGATGTCCGCGCGGCGGTCTCGCAACGGAGGCAGGAACAGCGGTACCACGTTGAGACGATAGTACAGGTCTTCCCGGAAACGGCCCTCTTTCATGCGCAGCTCAAGGTCTGCAGCAGTGGCCGCAACGACCCGGACATCAACCGTGCGACTGCTGCTGGTTCCCAGCGGCTGGATGACCCGTTCCTGAAGTACCCGCAGAAGTTTAACCTGAAGTGCCGGCGGCATATCTCCGATTTCATCAAGAAACAGTGTGCCGCCGTTGGCCGATTCGATTTTACCCGTTCGGTCCATGTGTGCATCCGTAAATGCGCCCCGGACATGTCCGAAGAGATCATCTTCCAGTAAGGTGTCCGGAATCGCTGCGCAATTGACCGGGACAAA
>DAINNF010000266.1:0-1606 GCA_036736005.1 Acidobacteriota bacterium | reverse complement strand
ACATTGCCAAGGCCCGTTATGTCCGTACAAAGAATATATGGGAAATTTTCTGGCAGCGGGCGGACCTGAAATGGCACTTTTACGAGCCGGAGCCGGATGTGAACACGCTGAAGGAATTCCTGGAAATCGTGGAAGCGGACGATTACGCGAGTTTCTGGGGGTAGGGCACACGATTATCCGCGGTGCATCTTCCTTTCGAAGGTTAATTGTATGGAAATGATGTACACGCTCAAGAGCCGCGATAGAGGGCGGCGATTGGAATCAGTTCGACTGTATCGGTACGGTCGTATTCTGTCCCGGTGTAGAAGAGAATGCGGCGCAACGACTTTTTGCGTGTTGTTTCAAATGCTTTGAGGTTTTGCAGGTCCCGCCCCGAAGGCTGGTGAGTTGCTTTCACTTCAATGGCCAGCACCTGTTCCGGCGTCTCGATGATGAGATCGATTTCACGGCCACCCGCCGTCCGATAGTAATGAAGCTGGTCTGCATGGATGAACCCCAGCTTCCGACGCTTTTCCAGCTCACTGATAACGAAGTTTTCCATGAGTTGTCCTCTGGAGAGCCGTGCGCCAAAGCTCTGGATGATGCCGTTGTCTGCAAGGTAGGTTTTGGCGGCTTTTACATGTCGTTTTGCCGGTCCATACTGGTATCCGGTGAGCTTGAATGTAAGATGGGACTGAATCAAGGAATTGAGGTATTTCTTTGCCGTTACGAAGCTGATGCCGGCTTCCCGTGCGAAGTTCGACGTTTCCAGCAGCGAACCGACCGAACGGGCCAGATGATGGTAGAGGGCAAGCAGACCGTCCAGGTTTTCGATGTTGGCAATCATCATAAGATCCCGTGTGAAATAGGTGTTCCGGTAGTTGCGGAGGATGTCCGCTTTTTCTGCCTGGGACGCAGCGGTGACGACCTCCGGGAACTGACCATAGGTAAGGGCCTGGTCCAGAATCCGCCCCGCTGCTTTCAACTGAGGAAACGGAGCATGATCCTGAAAGATTCTGTGGGTGGGTTTCCCTTTGTCTTCCCCCCAACAGGCTGTGGGAAGTGAGCGGATTTGGATGCGACCTGCCAGTGAATCGGCACTGGCATCCAACAGGCCCACACTGCTGGAACCGGTCATGATGAAATGGGCGTTTTCCTCGTCGATGGCATATTTAATGGCGATGGTAAGTGGAGGATGACGTTGGATTTCATCCACCACAGCTTTTGTGCCCAGGGATTGTACGAAGCCTTTCGGATCGCGACGGGCCCAATCCAGATGGTCCAGGTCATCCAGTGTTGCATACGTGTAGTCCGGGTACCGTCGTTTGAGGAGCGTGGTCTTTCCGCTTCTCCTTGGCCCCAGTAACAGCGTGCTTTTCCGGCCTTGCAGATCAATCCATCTCTTAAACATAGTTTAATATTAACATGGATAAAATTAAAGTCAAGATTAAATATGTACGCGGTACTGTTGATGGTGAGTGTGTTCCGCAGGGTGGGAGCGCGGATGGTGGAGTCGGGCAGGGCCCGACAGTGTTGAGTTTAAAGTTTAAAGTGTTCAGCCCGGCACCAGCGGACAGGTGCTGGGTTTTCAATGTTCAGCAAGAAGAGTCTTGTCCTGAAGCAGGTT
>DAINNF010000265.1:0-1623 GCA_036736005.1 Acidobacteriota bacterium | reverse complement strand
TTCAGCTCATCGCTCACAGCCTGAAGCCGTTCAATGACGGCCCGTTTCAGTTTGCCCAGTCCTTCGCCGGATACGGTGCTGATGACAAACCCTGCCACTCCCGCTATTTCAGTCGATTCCGGATAGGTACAGACATCGGCTTTGTTGAACACCGGAATGAAGGGAATATCCAGTTCTTTCAATCGGTCAACCAATGCCATATCCTCAGCTGTCGGGTCTGCTTCCATGACGACCAGGGCCAGGTCCGTCCGTCCCAGAACCTGAAGCGATCGTCCGGTTCTCAATTGCCCCAATGCACCCACATCGTCAATTCCAGCCGTATCAATAAACACCACCGGGCCGAAGGGAAGCAGTTCCATTGCCTTTTCCACCGGATCGGTGGTCGTTCCCGGTGTATCCGAAACGATGGACAGTTGCTGATTGGTCAACGCATTGATCAGCGATGATTTCCCCGCATTGCGGCGTCCGAAAATGCCAATGTGGGGACGATTCGACTTGGGCGTCTTCATGGTTCAAAATCCAAGCTTCAGGAGATTCTCAGGGGAGACCAGTCGCGCCAGCGCATCCTCTGTATACAGTCCATTGTTCAATACATAGGATCGGACGGAAAGGTTGGACTCCCGTGCAGCCAGATACAGTTCCTGCGCTTTTTCATAACCTGCATCCGCCGCAATGGCATAGGTGACCAGAACGTCGCTGAAACGATAGGATTCAAAGGTATCCCGATCCGGCTCAATGCCTGTGATGCATGATGCCAGTCCGTCACATGCGGATTCCAACAGCTTCATGGACTCCACCATTGTGTGGTTCATCAGGAGCACAAAGGGGTTCAGTTCAAATGAACCCAGAGAAGCGGCCGACGTCATCAACTGGTGATTCGATTGAACACGCAGACAGAGCGACGTCACATATTCGGGTATGACCGGATTGAACTTCCCCGGCATGATGGAGGAACCGGCCTGAACCGGTTGCAGCCGGATTTCGGACAGTCCGGCCTCGGGACCGGAAGCCATCAGGCGAAGGTCTCCGCAAATTTTGATCAACGTGGAGGCAAGGGCCGATAAAAAACCGTGGCTTTCCACAAGGACATCGGTGTTCTGGGTTGCATCGATCAGGTTCTCAGCCCTGGCGAGCGGATATCCCGTAATGCGCTTCAGTTCATCTACAACCTGGAAAATGAACTTCCGTGGTGCCATCATTCCCGTGCCCACGGCCGTACCACCCAGATTGACTTCGCGCAACCGCTCGACGATCTTATACACACGCCAGCGGTCCCGGGCGAGGGCACCGGCATATGCGGAGAACTCACGACCCAGTGTAACCGGAACGGCATCCTGCAACTGGGTTCGCCCCGGCTTTACGAAACCGTCCAGTTGTTTTTCCTTTTCCTGAAATCTCTCCTGCAGAGAGAGGATCGCTTCCTCCAGCCGTTTCGCTACACGTATCGCGGCCACCTTCCCCGCTGTTGGAATCACATCATTTGTGGATTGATGCAGATTCACGTGCAGCAGGGGGTGCACATGCTGATAGGAACCCGGTTGATATCCGGCCAATTGAAGCGCCCGATTGGCGATCACTTCATTGATATTCATATTGAACGACGTCCCCGCCCCGCCCTGGTAC
>DAINNF010000264.1:0-1675 GCA_036736005.1 Acidobacteriota bacterium | reverse complement strand
CAACGCCTTCCTCCTGTCCTTATCCTGCAGGAGGCGAACCACCGCATTCGCAAATTCCGCGGCCGTACTGGCCTGGATCACACCGTTTTCTTCATCCCCGAACGGAATGCCTTCCATCGCAACCGGCGTTGCCACAACCGGGACCCCCCTGGCCAATGCATCCAGTACTTTGATCTTGATTCCACTTCCAAACCTGAGTGGTGCGACAAAAACTGCGCATTCACGGAACACCGAATCCAGATCAGGCACAAAGCCGGGCAACTGGATATGGGGGGGAGATTCCAGGTCTTTCAGCGTATCGGGCATGCCACCGCCGACCGCACGAAAGACTGCTTCCGGTACACGCCGGCGAATGGACGGCCACACACGTTGAATGAACCACTTCAGCCCATCCACATTGGGCAACCAACTGCCGGTTCCCACATGGAGAACCGTTTGACCGGACTGATCCGGGGCAGACGGGGAAACATCGTTCACAACCCCGGCGGGAAACGAGTGTACCCATGTCGTGTTCTCTCCGGCAATTTGCCGCGCGATCTCCATATCTGTCTCTGAGATGAACACGGCGCGATCGACCCGTTTCCACCAGGCAATTTCCTTTTTCCGGGTCAACAGGTACTCCGGCCACAGAAACGGCCATAACCAGAAAGCCCGGTTCAAGTATCGCCCGGTCAGCAGGAAGTTGACATTCATGAACTGACCGATTACCGGGACTGTACACCCGATGGAATCCATTGCCTCCCATACGTTGATCGCCGCCCGGAAGGAATCCACAAAAACCCGGTCGTAGTCATTTCCTCGAAGCATTGCGATCACGGATTCGCGAAACGCCGATGACCGGTCCCTGTATACAAAATAGCTGCGCCCCATCAGATTGAAAAACGGTAGCATCCATCGGGGCTTGCGGGTAAACGGCACCCGAATGACGTGACCCAGATTCCCGCACCGTGTGCGCAGTTCCTCAACATCGTGCTCGGTTGAATCATTGTCGAAACACACAACGTCCACCGAACCCGACTTACAGAAATCAACCAGGGTGGCATAACTGACTTTTCGTCCTCCAGATACCGGCGGATACGGCAGACAGTCGATAATACTGAGGACCCTGTATCGGCAGGCTTCCGGATGTTCCATACTACTCCTGTTCCTTCCCGAAAACGGAATCGCCGGTTGCCGTCGACATACACGTCATCATCAGGAGACCGAACGCAACCATCCAGATTCCCGGAAACGTGACAAGATGGCCATCACCCATACAAAGCAAACCTGTCAGGATCCAGAACGAAAGAACGCTGTGTGGATACGGTCCGGAAACACTGTCCTTCTGTTTCCACCCGCAACGAAGTCCCATCGGGAATTGGATCAACAGGAAAACAAGACCCGGGATTCCATACAGAAAAACAGCTCCCAGAATACCAATGTCGGACACATAGAAATATCCCATCCCGGACTGAAACCCACCCTGCCAGCGGGTACTTAATCTGCCAAGACCCATGAGCCACAGGCCGGCAGATTCATTCAACCGGTCAACGGCCTTCTTCATCTCCAGCAACCGTAAACCGGTCGACCTGTCCAGAGGACTGTACCGAACGCCTTCCTGATCTCTCAATGCATAGTCTGATCGTGCCAATCCTGCTCCCTGAACATACTGCTCAACGGAATACACCAGGCGACC
>DAINNF010000263.1:0-1682 GCA_036736005.1 Acidobacteriota bacterium | reverse complement strand
CTGGAGCAGTTTGACGGTATCCTGATGGCCACCACCAACCTGATGGAGAATCTAGACCCGGCTTTTGAAAGACGGTTCCTGTTCAAGGTTCAATTTGAACGACCGGATATCGATTGCCGGAAACTGATCTGGAAATCGAAACTGCCGTCACTGAAGAGAAACGACGCGGATGATCTTGCCTGCCTGGATTTGTCGGGAGCCCAGATCGAGAATGTCGTTCGTAAGCTGACCATGATGGAAATCGTGAATGGTAGGCAGCCCGTTTTCGAAGACGTTCTGGAGACAGCAAGAGAAGAAGCGAATATGTCGAAGGAAAGCGCCCGGATCGGGTTCAACATGACGGGTGCGTGAGATGAACTTCCAGGTTGATTCCGGAAAGTACGAAAGACTGAAATTGTCCTTCGAACTGGTAAAGAAGAATGACAAGCCGACTCCAAAAGACATCGATGCGGACACCCTGTTTTCATTTATCCTTGTACTGAAGGCGGATGGATGGCTCGTCTTTGACTATCAACCAAGAGTGGCAACCCGTATGATGGAGGACCGGTCGCTGATTCAGGAAGCAAGCCTGGACGAGTTGAGAACACTGTTGACCTGGTTTGTAAGAAGCGAACACTGGTGCCACAACGGATATACGAATTTGCTGGCCACCGGATTTCTGGATCAGATCATGGAACGTCTGGATCAACTATTCAAAGTGGCAGAATAACGATCATTGAACCCGATTGTGGACCAGGCAAAGCCGGTAGAAGGCCTTGAGTTCTTCCGAAACCGGACTTCCCCGGTTGGTTAGTTCGTCTAACCATTTTTCATAGGATACGACCAGGCATGAAGCGGTAGCTGCTCGGGCAATAACATCTTCTTTCAACGCATACACTTCAGCGTAGGCATCTCTCAATTTCTGTGAGATATCCGAGTCTTCCATCTTCATTCTGTATTGCTCGAACCGCTTGTCAATCTTGTCCAGCATTCGGCCATGATCGACCATTTTCTCAATCCGGCATTTTTGTAGTGTGATTTTCGGAGCCGCCACAATCAAGTGGAGGACATGTCTCCTGTTCAGCGTGTTGTATGCCAGGCAGGCCAGATTCCGACTGGCCTGATCGTAGCCGGGTGCATGTGTTGTGCCTTTGGACAAACAGCTCTTCATTTTTGCTTCAATGATGCAAAAATGACCTAGACCCTTCTCAGGAATGCTCGGTAACACGCTGCCCTTGGCATCTGCTCTCGTGTCAAATGAAATGTCCCCCAGAATGACATCTGCATGGGTGTAACCCTCAGCCAGCGGGTCCTTTTTCGCCCTGGGCAGGAAAGGCGGCTTCAGCATGCCTTCCGAATACCAGTCCTTGATCTCATCAAAATCCAAACCGTGTAAGTTGATCTTTGCTGTTTTCGATGCCTGCACCAGGAACCGGATCATCCATCCCTCGTTGAGCAGAATCGTAGGCGCAAAGTGCATTTGGGGCTCCACGCAATCGTGCAGCATTCGTTTGAACGTCTTCAGTATTGAACCCGGGATAACATCTGTCCGTTCCTTGGTCATGTAAACCTCCATTCTCCGGTGCCGTCATTCCATTCTACCCCTCACCGTGAACGACGGCAATTAACACGCTGCCGTTGCTTTGAGCAGTTCTGAAATACCCCGATTTCATGTGCGTTTACACCCCGGTTTTCCGGGGAGG
>DAINNF010000262.1:0-1691 GCA_036736005.1 Acidobacteriota bacterium | reverse complement strand
CAGATGGAATTTGCGGATCGGATGGGGAAACAGGAACTGGTACATGTGGCGCGTGATGAGCATCAGTTTATGGAAGTGCTACATGCGATGGAAAGAGCCGGTCGTCTGGAAACTGTCAGACAGGAGCCCGTGCTGGTGGAAAGTATCCGACGTCTGATCCGGGAAGTGAAAAATTCCCGGGAAAAGGAAATGGCATGAACATACGATTTCTCACACGAAACATGGTGAATCTGATATTCCGCCGTGAACTGCATTTCCAGTTTGACCGGATCCCGCTGGTTGCAGGAAAGATCAGTAACCGGAAACGAAACAACCTGTTCAAAATCGGCCTCAACCGGATGCTGCCCATTGCAAAGACTCTGGGTCGACCATACATGGCCCATGTATCCCCGTCCGGTGTGTGTGATCTCAGTTGTGAACTCTGCCCCTCCAAAGACCCGGCGGTTCAGGGTCGTTCCCTTCTGCCGTTTGAGACGTTCAGAAAGTTCGTGGATGAAGCGGGAGACACCCTGTTGTATATGATCATGTGGTCCTGGGGAGAGCCGCTGTTGAATCCGGATTTTCCAAAGATGGCCCGGTATGCCAGGGAGAATAACATTCTGACCGTAACCAGCAGCAATCTCAACCGACTGAACCGCAGGCAGGCGGAAGAGCTGGTGACGTGCGGGCTGGATGCACTGATTATTGCGGTGGACGGGATCACGGCAGAGTCCTACCTGAGATTTCGCAAAGGAGGCAACCTGGAGCGCGTGCTGGACAACATCCGGATGCTGGTGGAAGCAAAGCGCTCACTCGGCGCAACCACACCTCTGCTGAATCTGCGCATGGTGGTGTCCAGCGCCAATGAAGATCAGATGGAAGACTTTGAGGCACTGGGGAGAAGACTGGGCGTGGATATGGTCAGTTTCAAGGCGTTTTCCACCCGTCAGTCCGGAGGGGAAAATGCGGAAGTCAACCGGAAATTCGTTCCGCGGACAAATGCGTTCCGTTGGTATCGGTATGGACAGAAGGAAACCGTAGACCGGAAGGCGGGCAGATACTGGTGCCGGTTTCCATGGACCAAACCCACCCTCTTTGCAGACGGTATGATCGTTGCCTGCGAATTTGACAAATTTTACGAGGCACCGTTCGGAAATATCAATGAACAGTCATTCGACGAGATCTGGTTCAGTCCCGAAGCGGAAGCATTCCGGCGCCGGTTCCAGAAAAACAGGGACCAGTTCGCTTTCTGTGATGATTGCGTTTACGATTACAAACTGTTCGACGGCTGTGTGTTTGACATGCGTGACCTGCGTGAGAGCTGATATGAACAGTTGTCCCGGCATTTCGGTTGTGCTGATTACCCTGAATGAAGAGAAGAATATTCGGAACTGCCTGGATGCTTTGTGTTCGCAGGAATACCCCTTAGACCGGTACGAGATTGTCGTTGTGGATGCGTCTACGGACCGGACGGCCGAGATTGCCGCAGGATATCAGCCGGTGCGGATCATCAAGTCCGAGAAGGGATTCGTCCGGCAGCGGAACGCCGGATGGCAGTCCGCCCGTTTCGATCTGGTAGCGTTTGCGGATGCGGACTGTATCGTTCCGAAAGGATGGTTAAGGTCAATTGCAGCAGTATTTGAAGATGAGATGGTGACGGCGGTTGGCGGGGATGCCCTGCTGCCTCCCGGTTCCGGATGGTTCGAGACCTG
>DAINNF010000261.1:0-1742 GCA_036736005.1 Acidobacteriota bacterium | reverse complement strand
CTGGAACCGGACACACTGTATGCCTACCGCGTCGGAAACGGCACCGTCTTCAGCGAATGGAACCAGTTCAGAACGGCCGGAACCAAATTCAGGCCGTTTTCCTTCGTCTACCTGGGAGACCCGCAGAACGGCATTCTCGATCATTGTTCACGATTGTTCCGCAGCGTCTTTCAGCACGCACCGGATGCCCGTTTCTGGCTGATTGCCGGAGATCTGGTCAACAAGGGAGACACGGACCGCCTCTGGGGAGAGTTGTTTGAAGCAATGGGATGGATTCCCCGGGTGACACCCATCGTGGCGGTTGCCGGAAATCATGACTACTACACCGGTTCCGGTGAAAACCAGCGGGATGATATCCTGACCCCGCTCTGGAGGCCCCATTTCACCCAACCGGAGAACGGACCCGGCGGGCTGGAAGAAACCTGCTTTACCCTGGTCTATCAGAATGTCAGACTGATTGTACTCAATGGAAATGAACGGTTGCCGGACCAGGCACACTGGATGGAAGGCGTACTTCAAAAGAACAATGCCCGATGGACCATCGTGTCCATGCATCAACCCTGTTATCCCGGTATCGAAGAACGGGACAGACCGGAAATCCGGAAGATGATGGTCCCGATATTTGACCGGTATGGCGTGGACCTGGTACTGCAGGGACATGACCACACCTATGCAAGAACGCATGTCCTGAAGGGTGGCAAACCGGTTGAAGGGGATCAGCATGGAACTGTGTATGTCATCAGTGTGTGCGGACCCAAAATGTATGAACCTTCCAGCAAGGATGAACCGATCATGGCCAAACGTGGCCATGACACCCAACTTTTCCAGGTTATCCACGTGGAAGCAGATCAACTGGTATATACCGCCTACACCGTTACGGGAGACCTCTTTGACCGGTTTGTGCTGAAGAAGAAGTGACGGTCCATCTGCACGACCTGTGAAAAGGTACGCGAGCGGTTCCCCGGGACTGCCCGTTTTTCATGTGGTTGACCGGCAGACAGTACCTGCAGCAGACTCGCCGGCCAGCCAGCCCGTGGAAAACGCCGCCTGCAGATTGTAACCCCCCGTCGTGCCCTGGATGTCCAGAAGCTCTCCCGCGATAAACAGTCCCTTCACGAGCTTGGACTGCAAAGTCTGCGGATCGACTTCCTTCAAATCAACGCCGCCCGCGGTAATGATTGCCTCCGTGAACGGACGGTATCCGGTAATGTCCAGTCGAAAATCCTTGAGCCACATCCGAAGCCGCCTGCGCTGACCGGCCGTCATGGTGGCCGGCGTCTGATTCGCCGGGATGCCGGTCCGGTCCAGGCAAACGCCCACCATCTGCGAGGGCAACAATCCCCGCAACACGCTTGAAACCGGTTCGGTCGGCCGTTTGTCGAAATCGCGAATCAGTCGACGGTCCAGTTTCTGCTCATCCAGTGCCGGTTTCAGATCAATGGAAAGCTGCACGGCAGTCCCCTCCCGCAATCGATCCACCGCCATGGGGCTGAGCCGCAGGATCACCGGTCCGGAAACACCGAATTCCTCGATGGTCATTTCACCGAATTCCGATGCTTCCTTTCTGCCATCCACCAAAAGTGCAACAGAAATATTCCGCAATGCCAGACCCGCCATCCGTTTGCAGTCATTCCCGGCCGCTTCGAGCGGGACCAGCGCAGGCCTTGTTTCCACGATCTGGTGTCCGCCCGTCCGTGCCATGGGATAGCCGTCACCGGTTGAACCGGTTGCGGGATAGGACA
>DAINNF010000260.1:0-1781 GCA_036736005.1 Acidobacteriota bacterium | reverse complement strand
AGGCGGAAATCACCGGCGGCCGTGTACCGGACCAGGCGGTAATCGATCCGGATATTGATCATCCCTACGCCGATGAATGGTTGTTGACGTATGAACGGCAGCTGGGTGACAACATGATGATCGGTGTGGATCTGGTGAAGCGGAACTTCCGTAATATCGTGGCCATGGTGAACCTGGAAGATGATTATGATGAACTGATCGCCTATGATTCAGAGGACTACAACAACCTGGGAACCGGCAATGTACTGGCGGATGGCGGATTTGAAGCACCGGAATTCTACGACCTGCTCTCCAACCAGGAATACCTGATCACCAATCCCCAGGGGGCCTACCGGGATTACCGGTCTATTATCCTCCGGTTCCAGAAGCGGTACAGCGACGGTTGGTCTCTTCGGGCCTCGCTGGTCTGGTCCAGCCTGAAGGGGAATGTATACGGTGCCACCGGCTATGATGCCACCGAGTATGAAGACTGGAACAACTCCGTCAACGCTGAGGGACGTCTTCCGGGCAATGACAAGTGGGAAGCCAAGGTGGACTTCTCCTATGACCTGCCGTACGACGTGATCCTGTCGGTGTATTACACCTATCGTTCCGGTGAATACTGGACGCCGACGGCCCGGATCCGGGGACTGTACAAAAACAGCCGGAATGACGAAGTTTTCCTGACCCGCAGGGGTTCCATGAAGTATCCGGCACGGAATCTGGTGGACCTGAAGCTGAGCAAGCGGTTTGAGCTGGCCGACCGGTATTCGCTTGAAGTGATGCTGGATGTATTCAACCTGCTGGACAGCGATACGACGCTGGATTATGACGATCGCTACGCCACTTACAATTATTATTACCGGAACTGGCCGGATCAGGATGATTACTACGGGGACAACATGTGGACCAAGAATGATGGCTACAAGGACATCTGGGCCATCGAGCGGCCCCGTGAAATCCGTCTGGGTGTGAAGTTCCGGTTCTGACAGCTTCGAATTGACCGGACAGGGGGGCAAACGCCCCCCTTTTTGTTTTTTCACTGTAGAATGGGGAGAACAAATCCAACTGGAGGCTGAATGACCAAGAAGAAGTTCAAAATCCCCAACACGTTTGTCATCGTGTTCGGGTTTATACTCCTGGCGGCCGTCGGGACCTGGTTCCTGCCGGGCGGTAGTTATAAGAGGCACGTCATTGAAGAAAACGGCAGCAAGCGTGAAGTTATTCTCCGGGATTCTTTTCAGTATGAAGAAGCCAACCCGCAGGTATTCGAAATTTTCGAAGCCCCGCTGAAGGGCTTCATCCGTATGGCGGAAATCATCGCGTTTGTGTTCTTTGTGGGAGGAGCGTTCTATGTCTTTCAGAAGACGGGAGCGATTGACGCGGCGATCCATGCCACCGTTCGAAAAATGAAGGGCCGGGAGAAACTGGTCATTGCCGTCATCATGACACTGTTTTCATTTTTCGGTGCCTTTTTCGGCATGTGTGAAGAAGCGATGCCCTTCGTACTCATATTTGTTCCGTTAGCACTGGCCATGGGTTACGACTCCATCACCGGGCTTTGTTTCTCCTTTCTGGCAGCCGGTATCGGATTCGCGACGGCTTTCTTCAATCCGTTTACGGTTCAGATCGCACAGAAATTTGCGGAAATTCCCCCCATATCCGGCTGGCAGCTGCGCATGATCATCTGGCTGGGCATCACCGCGTTTTCCATCATCTGGGTTATCCGGTATGCGGATAAGGTCAAAAAGCACCCGGAACTGAGTCCCACCTTTGAACAGGACGAGGTGCGTCGCGAGGCG
>DAINNF010000259.1:0-1782 GCA_036736005.1 Acidobacteriota bacterium | reverse complement strand
GGATTTCAACACAGTATTCCGGCGAAAAGACCCGCCAGTACTCAAAGAAAAAAAGCCCGGGAGAAAACCAATCTCCCGGGCCTTACCTTCACCTAATCAAGCAAGTGGACCACCAGTCCACTCCGCAACTTCGGCTCAAACCACGTCGACTTGGGCGGCATTACTTCGCCCGCATCGGCAATGTTCATCAGTTGCTCAATGGAAGTGGGATACATGCTGAAGGCCACGGCATACTTGCCGCTGTCCACCAGCTTTTCCAGTTCCTTTGTTCCACGGATTCCGCCGACAAAGTTAATCCGTTTGTCGGTTCGGGGATTGCCTATCCCCAGCACCGGGGACAGCAGGCTCTCCTGCAGGATACTGACATCCAGCGATTTTACCGGATCTTCCGCGTGCACAATTTCCGGTTTTGCTTTCAGCGTCCACCACTTCCCGTCCAGGTACATGCTGAAGGTCTGAGGCCCCGCCGGTTCCTTCGTTCCATCCTGCTCTACGTCAAACTTCTCCCGGATCTCGTCCAGGAATGCGTCCACGCTGCGACCGTTCAGGTCTTTCACAACCCGGTTATAGGCCATAATGGCCAGTTGATCGTGCGGGAAAAATACCGCCAGGAAGAAATTATATTCTTCATTGCCGGAGTGGTTCGGATTTTCCTTTTTCCGCCAGTCCCTTACCTTGGCACCGGACGCGGACCGGTGATGACCGTCCGCCACATAGACGTACGGAATCGCCGCAAACGCCGATTCAAAGGCCCGGATCTGTCCGGCATCATTCACCACCCACAATACATGACGCACGCCATCGTCCGTGGTGATGTCATAGTCCGCATCATGCTTCGTGATGTCCGTGATCATCGCGTCCACACCGGCATCCGCCTTGTAGGTCAGGAATACCGGACCCGCATTGGCTTTCTGGGTGTAGGTCAGTTTGATCCGGTCTTCTTCCTTGTCCGGCCGCGTAAATTCGTGTTTCTTGATCCGGTCGGCCATATAGTCGTCCGCCGCTGCGCATCCCACCAGGCCGGTCTGGACATGATCGCCCATCACCTGCCGGTACACGTAAAGCCGCGGTTCCTCATCCTGCTGCAGGATGCCGTCCCGGATAAACTGCTCCAGGTTTTCCCGGCCCTTCTGGTACACCGGCTCACTGTGGAGGTCGATGGAGGGGTCCAGGTCGATTTCGGGCTTGTTCACGTGGAGGAAACTGTACGGATTGCCTTTGGCCATTTCCCTGGCTTCGTCGGAATCCAGTACATCATAGGGCGGTGAAATTACCTGTTCCGCCACGTCCGCCCGGGGCCTGAGCCCGCGAAACGGTTTGACCTTAACCATGGTTCTGCTCCTTCGCGGTTACCCGCTTACAGCATTTCCCTGATCAGTTCTTCCAGATCCGGGCGTCCGATTTCCTGCAGGTCATAAAACACCCGGGTGGACGGTTTGCTGATCTTCACCACGCGACGCAGGTCGATCGGCGTACCGATCACAACCGCTTCACAGTCGCAGGTATTGATGGTGGTTTCCAGGTCTTTCACCTGCTGATCGGAATACCCCATGGCCGGCAGCAGTACGCCGATTTCCGGATACTTTTCAAACGTTTCGTTGATCTTGCCAACTGCGTACGGCCGCGGATCCACCAGGTCGTCCGCTCCGAACTTCTCGGCGGCCACCGTGCCGGCACCGTAGGTCATTTCGCCGTGGGTCAGGGTCGGACCGTCTTCCACGACCAGTACCTTCTTGTTGCGGATCACGGAAGGATCTTCCCCCTGAATCGGGGAAGCGGCGT
>DAINNF010000258.1:0-1787 GCA_036736005.1 Acidobacteriota bacterium | reverse complement strand
ATGTGTATTCCCCCCGTTCCCGGGGCGGACAGAAAATTACCGGCTGTATGACGTTTGCGTCGGAAAAGGAATTTCGTCTTATCCTGTTTATTGAGAAGAAGATTCTTAAGCTCGAAGAAGAAAAGAAGCTGGTTACCCGAAACTATGAAGTGTTGAATCATGTGACCAATTCCGCCATCAACCTGTTTGATCCGGAACTGATCATGCGGGAATTCATGGACAAGGTTCAGATGTTCCTGAACACCAGTTCATGGTCCCTGCTGCTGTTGAATCGGGAGCGCAATGCACTCTATTTCAAGCTTACGGATCAGGACATGCAGAAAAAGTTGAAGGCCATTGAAATTCCGGTAGGCCGGGGCGTGGCGGGTTGGGTGGCCAGCACCCGGGAACCGATTATCATCAACGATGCCCGGAAGGACTCGCGCTTTCTCAGCGAGGTGGACCAGATAACAGGATTTGATACCCAGCGTATCATGGCGGCTCCGTTGATCGGAAAAGGTGAGCTGTTCGGGGTCATTGAAGTCATGAACAAAGAGGGAGGCCAGGCCTTTACGGAAGAAGACCTGGATTCTCTGAAGACACTGGTGAAATATGGGTCCATCATCCTTCACAACGCCTTGTTGTTCAAGGAAATGGAGGAGATGACCAAGCGGGACGATCTGACCAGTCTGTACAATTCCCGGTATCAGAACATGTTTCTTCAGGAATCGGTCAAACGGGCGACGCAATATCAGGGTTATCTTTCCATCATTTTTCTGGATCTGGACAATTTCAAATCAGTCAACGATACCTATGGCCATCTGGCCGGCAGTTCCGTCCTGGTTGATGTGGCCCAGTTGATTCAGGAGGCGGTTCGCCCGGAAGATGTGGTGTGCCGGTATGGTGGAGATGAATTCACCATTATTCAGTTGGGTTTGCGGGCGGAAGAGAGCCGTTCCTATGCCCGGAAGATAATGGAAAACGTGAAGAGTTACCATTACAGGGAAATCCAGTTGACGGTCAGTATCGGTATTGCGTCATTCCCGGAACATGGGTCCACGCCGGAGGCGATTCTGTCCAAAGCAGACAAGGCGATGTACAAACGCAAGATGAATCAGAAGAATGGTATTGAAATCGCTGACTGATATCAGTAAGATGAACCCGCTGTGCCGCCGGGTATGGTTCAGGAAACCCCGAGCGGCCCGTTCGGGTGCAGCGTAATCACCGTGGGAGAGAAGGATGGGAGTATTCAATCCGCTGTCGTGGCTGTCTGTTTTTTCCAATGATCTGGCGATCGACCTGGGTACCGCCAACACACTGGTTTATGTCCGCCATAAGGGCATCGTCGTACGGGAACCCTCCATTGTCGCTATCAACACCAAGACCAACCGTGTGGAAGCTGTCGGTGCAGAAGCCAAGGAAATGCTGGGGAAAACACCGGCCAATATCGTGGCCATCCGACCCATGAAAGAAGGGGTGATTGCGGATTTTGAAGTGACCGAACGGATGCTGGACCATTTCATCAAGAAAGCACACAACCGCCGGGTGGCCGTTCGGCCCCGCATTATTATTTCTGTGCCCTCCGAAATTACGCAGGTGGAGCGGCGGGCCGTCAGAGATTCCGCTTTGAAGGCCGGTGCTTCAGAAGTGTTCCTGGTGGAACAGGCCATGGTAGCGGCGATCGGTTCCGGTCTGCCCATCACGGAACCAACGGGCAACATGATTGTGGATATCGGCGGGGGCACAACGGACGTGGCCGTTATTTCACTGGCCGGCGTGGTTTTCTGCAAGTCGCTGCGGGTGGCGGG
>DAINNF010000257.1:0-1857 GCA_036736005.1 Acidobacteriota bacterium | reverse complement strand
CCAGATGCCATCTTCATCCAGTGCCAGTGTCCGGTACAGCAGTGCGGAATCGATCCGGGACAGTTCTGTTGATTCGCCCCCGGTCGCTATACGAACGATGGCACCTGCGGGCGCTTCGGTAAATGAAAGCTGATTCAAACACACAATTTCACCGAACGAATCAAGCATTGCAGCCGTGACATAGTGGCTATCCAGATGCGTCTCCGTGATTCTGCCGCTCTCCCTGGCAATTGACACCAGACTGGTAAGTCTCGGGTTGCTGGTACTGTACATGATCTCGAACGTCGTATCGGTTTCATTTAACAGACCCATAACCCTCAGTGGTGGAAAGAACTCTCCGTCCGGTGATTCCTCGAAACTGAGTGCCAATCGCCAACTGGCAGTCAATCCGTCATCATCGTTGTCTCCTTTGCTGTCCGTTTGAGCCGGCGCACATGAAAACAAACCAGCCAACACAAACGCCAACAGTATCCACATGCCAAACTTCTTTCCCATGATTCTCATTTCCTCCTTACAGACATTCCGGGTTTACGTCCCGTACAGTAGCAACCGTTTGTCAGGAAGGTTCTTCAATCTCTCCTCGTTCCATACTCCTCAGCGTGATAACCGGGAGCGAGGCTTTGGGAATGCAACGGCAATTGCTTGCCTGCAACCTGTTAATAGGGACGTGGGCCAGGCGCCCGGGGTTCTTTATTCGGGGAAAGGGAAAGGGTCAGCATCCGGTGCATTGTTGGAGTATTCAGAGACGGTCGAAAAGGACTCCACCTATGGACGATTGTCATCTTTCAACGTCAACAACTTCCGCCATCATCTCTACGAAACTGCGATGCCGTTATCTCAGCCTTCGACCGGTCATGAGGTACAGTGGAGTGACCCCTTAACTGTCCGTACCTGCATACGATACCCTCAAGATACCCGGTCAACTCTCTCCAAGCCCTCATCACTTGATAATCCCACCTGAGACTCCTTCAGTATTGGTGGAAGTTCTGAAAAAATGAGACTGTGCATTGTCGGAGTATTGCTGTCTGCGTCTCTGTTCAGTGCAAACAACACCAACACTTTTCAACAACGGAGGACATTATGAAGCGACTTCTTGTACTTACCATCCTGGTTTTCTCAGTCAGCACTGTGAACGCGCAAGAAGGAAAAATCACGCTGGGCTTTGCACTCAACTCACAAGGCGACTATAACCGGTACTCGGACAGCGTCGATTACCGGACATTCAGCATCGGATACCGGGCATCGGAATCACTGACATTTGAACTGGCCGTAAGCGACACCTACTATGACCGGACGCCATTGAACGGATCCCCTTCCACTTTATTGAGAAGGGAAATCCGGTCAACTTCGTTCAACCTCCTGTACTCAAACTGGAGACAAAATGCGTTTGAACCGTTTGTATTCGCGGGAATTGGGTACCTGGACATCAAATTGCCCAGTAATGTTCAAACGTTGGTGCCGCCGGAAGACGACAGTTCTGCATATACGAAAAACAAAATGACATTCCAGGCGGGCATCGGATTCGCTTATCATCTGGGGGATCATCTGAGTGTCAATATCCGTTCCGGATACACCTACGATAAGGTCTCGGACGGCAGCTATCTGATTTCAGGCGGAATGCAGTTCCAGTTCTAGGACGCTTCCAGAAGCAGAGAGAAACCCGCCTGACCGCCAAAAAAGGGGGCGGGGTTTTCTCTGCATGCAAAGGCTCGATCAGCACACAACAAATGAATGAATTGAAGAATAAGCTGAATCAACACTTTGGCGCCCATGATCTGCAATCCATCCAGCATCGGAAGCCTCGCACACAGCCAGGACGCGACCTCCACACCTATGATTTCATTAATCAGTTTCTTC
>DAINNF010000256.1:0-1887 GCA_036736005.1 Acidobacteriota bacterium | reverse complement strand
CCTAATCTCACTGGAAATGGGTTTTCAGTAGCTGTAAATTTACAGGAAACGAAGTACACCTCGGATGCGACTTCTTTTCTTTTGCCTTCCGGCTATCCACTATCCACCCAGCACCAGCAGACAGGTGCTGGGCAAGCCATCCACCATTCACGGCGCTCTTGCGGCCGAGTTCCCGACCGGGATTGGAGAAGAGTGAGCTCAAGAGACCAGTTATGCAATCAATAAGTTCCGCATATACCCTGAGGTTGTGACAGAATGGCGGGCATATTGCCCTGACTTTATGACAAAATAGATTAAAAATTGGGTTGACGTTGTGACAATAGCAGGTACTCTGATAACAGAACGTCAGCTAAAGGAGTATGGTTTTGTTTCCAAGGAAGATTGTGCGGGTGCTGGAGAACTGGGCGGACACGAAGAGCAGGAAACCGCTCATTCTTCGTGGAGCCCGTCAGGTGGGAAAAACGACGGCCATTGACATTTTCGGTCGTCAATTTGATCAGTATCTGAAATTGAATCTGGACAAGCGGGAAGATGCCGCCGTTTTTGAACGGGGTCTTTCCGTTCATGAGACCATGCAGGCCATACGCCTGCATTTGAACAAGCCGAGCGTGAAGGACCGTACACTCCTGTTTCTGGATGAGATTCAGAATTCCCCCGGTGCCATACAGGCCATGCGCTATTTTCACGAAGAAACGGACGCCAATCTCTTTGTTATCGGAGCGGGTAGTCTCCTGGAAACTCTGATTGCCAGAGACAACATCAGTTTTCCGGTCGGACGGGTGGAATACCGGTTCATGTGGCCACTGACCTTTGCGGAGTTTCTGAAAGCAACGGGAAAGGAACAGGCGCTGGATTATTTGAACGACATGTCGGTTCCGGACGTCGCGCACGATGCATTGCAGAAAGAATACAGAACCTACATGTTTGTCGGCGGTATGCCGGAGATTGTGGGGGAGTACGCACGTACAGCGGAAGTGCCGTCACTGGCCAGGATCTATCAGTCGCTGTTCCTGTCTTTTCAGGATGATGTGGAAAAATACGCACCCGGTCGAACAACAGCACAGGTGATTCGGCACGCCATTCAATCCGTGCCGTTTGAGGCAGGGAAACGGATCCGGTTCCATGGATTCGGCAACAGCAACTATGGTTCACGGGAAATGGGAGAAGCGCTCCGAACACTGGAAAAGGCCATGCTGCTGAAGCTGATCTATCCCACCACCCAGACCAGATTGCCGCTTGCTCCAAATCAGAAACGGGCACCCCGACTTCAGTTCCTTGATACCGGATTGATGTGCTATTCCGTGGGACTTCAGGGTCGGTTGTTTGAACCGATGGAAATCGAGTCGGTTTATAACGGTGTGTTGGCTGAGCATGTGGTGGGACAGGAACTCCTGGCGGGATCTCAAACGGGATCGGCGCCTGTCTTCTGGGTCAGAGAGAAGAAACAATCCAATGCCGAAATCGACTTCCTCATGCAGCATCAGGGTCGAGTCGTTCCGGTTGAAGTGAAATCCGGCAAGCCCGGTTCGCTGCGCTCTCTGCAGGCATTTGTGGATGAATCAGGCGTGGATCTGGCTGTGCGGTTATACTCCGGACACTTGCACGTGCAGGAGGCGGTCACATCGAAAGGAAACACCTATCAATTGCATAACCTACCGATCTACATGGCTTCCAGAATAGGCAATTATCTGACAACGCTGGATATGTAGAGTTGGTCTTCTGTCCGTGCAGGAAGAGAAGATCATTGATTCGGGTGGGTTGAAAAACTAGGATCTACCCTCAAATGATTCAATTCCGAAAACGCCCTTCTCCCGACACGGACAAATCCCCGATTCTCACTGGAAATGGGGTTTCTGTTTCCCTTCTACTTCTTCTCCTGCAAAACAC
>DAINNF010000255.1:0-1890 GCA_036736005.1 Acidobacteriota bacterium | reverse complement strand
TTCGTGCTGTTCGGCGCCACCCATACCGGTCGTGACATTGCCCCGCTGGTGGCGTCTTCGCTTGGAACCGGGTTGACCGCCGACTGCACCCAGCTGTACGTGGACGATCACAAGGACAACGGCAAGATTCTGTACCAGGTTCGGCCCGCTTTCGGCGGAAACATTCTGGCCACCATTGTGACACCGGAGCACCGGCCCATCATGGCCACCGTACGGGAAGGGGTCATGCGGCTGCCGGAATCCACCGTACACCGGAACGCGGAAATCGAAGACTTTTCCATGAAATTGCAGGAGAACTGGTTCAGAAACGAATTCGTCTCTGCAGTGCCCAAACAGTCAAAGGTCAACTTCCAGGCCAAGAACATCATCGTGGCCGGCGGCGCCGGCGTGGGTAGCCGGGACAACTTCAACCTGGTATTCGACCTGGCCCATGCCCTGGGTGCCGAAGTAGGGGCCAGCCGTGCAGCGGTCGACTTTGGATTTGCAGACAAAGAGCGGCAAATCGGTCAGACCGGCGCAGTGGTCCGTCCCAAGCTGTATATCGCATGCGGTATTTCCGGTTCCGTTCAGCATCGGGCCGGTATGGAAGAATCCAGTAAAATCGTGGCCATCAACTCGGACCCGGACGCCCCGATCTTCAAGATCGCCCACATGGGCATCGTCGGTGATCTGCGGGATGTGATCCCCATGATGATCAAATACCTGAAGGAGGAGTCATAATGGGTTACTACAACGACAGCCGGAAACTGCACCTGTCCCTCCTGGACCTGGAACCGATCATCCGTCACCTGGAGCATGATTTTCAGGGAGACGATCCGGACGCCTTGCACTCGGTGGACGAAGCCCTCGCCTGGTATGACATGTTGCTGGAAAATGCCGGGAAGATCACCGAGGAATTTATCGCACCCCGGGCGGAAGCCGTGGACGAAAAGGGATGCTCGTTTGAACACGGCGTGGTGAAATGGGCACCGGAAACCATGGAAAACATGCAGGTGCTGGCCGATGCCGGCTACATGGGTGCCATGCTGGAACGTCGGTTCGGCGGTCTGGGTCTGCCTGTCAGCGTCAACACCGTCATTGTAGAGATGGTCAGCCAGGCGGATGCCTCACTGATGAATCTGTACGGACTGCAGGATATCGCCGTTACCCTCCAGAAATTTGGAGATGAAGACCAGAAAGAACGGGTACTACCCCGATTTGCCAGGGGCGAAGTTACCGGTGCCATGGCGCTGACCGAACCGGATGCCGGATCGGACCTGCAGGCGGTTCAGCTGAAGGCCATTGAAAAGGACGGAAAATGGTATCTGGACGGAGTCAAGCGGTTCATCACCAACGGTTCCGGTGACATACATCTGGTGCTGGCCCGCTCCGAACCGGGGTCCAGCGGCGGTCGGGGACTCTCCATGTTTCTGTACGAGAAAGACGAGCATATCCAGGTACGGCGCATTGAAAACAAACTGGGTATCCACGGATCTCCAACCTGTGAACTGCAGTTCAACATGGCCCCGTGCGAACTGGTGGGACGGCGCAAGTTCGGACTGATCAAGTATGTCATGTCCCTGATGAACGGCGCCCGGCTTGCAGTTGCCGCACAGGCACTGGGCATCGCCCAGGCTGCGTTGGATGAAGCCACCGCGTACGCCAACGAACGGGAACAGTTCGGACGCCGGATCGTGGCCATACCCGCTGTCTTCCAGATGCTGAAGAAGATGCAGATGGAGGTGGAGACCACCCGTTCACTGCTCTATCACACCGCACTGGCAGTCGACCATATGGAACGGTACGAGCATCTGGCAGAAAGCGGTGAAAAGGTGAAAACCGAGTTGAAAGCCGCAACGGCATTGGCTGATTTCCTCACACCGCTGGCCAAGTTCACCGCTACGGAAATGG
>DAINNF010000254.1:0-1931 GCA_036736005.1 Acidobacteriota bacterium | reverse complement strand
GCATCCAGGGGGGCTTCGGCCCCCTTTTTTTATGGGAACATTTCATTTTGACGTTCTACATGTCAGAATACAGCCAGGAAAACGTGATCATGAGGGAGGGAACATGTCTGACGTAATCGATCGCGCCATCATGAACGCACTGAAGGTAAACCTCGGATACAGCGAAGGTGAACAGGTGGGTATCGTGATGCAGGAATGGGCACAGCACCTGGGAGCGGACCGTATGCAGAAGTTTGAAGCGGCAGGCGCACTCTGCAAACGCATGGAAGCCGTAATGCAGAAGAATGGCGTGGATGTCCGACTAATGAGCTATGTGCCGGGTGAAGCGCGCAACGGCGTGGATGCGGCCGAGAGTCTCTATGGAGAAGCAGCAGGTTTGCAGGTGTTGTTTATGCCCACCGTATTCTCACTGACCCATACCCCGTTCAGACGATTTGTCACCGGTCAGGGGACCCGGGTAGCCAGCATGCCGGGATTCACGCTGGACATGTTTGCGGCTGGCGGACCGATGGATACCGACTACCGGAAACTTGCGGGGGATACGAAGCAGATCCGGGACCGGGTTGCCGCATCCCGGTATATTACCGTCACGGGCCCGGGAACAGAGATCCGGGTGGAGATCATACCCGAAACCGCCCATGCCTCAACGGGAATGCTGGACAAGCCCGGTGCCTACGGCAACCTGCCCGGTGCCGAATGCTACTCCGTGCCGGTGGAAGACGGGGACACCAACGGATATTTCACCGTTCCAAAAGGATGGGGCGGTCCCATGGCATTGCCGTTTCCGGTCCGGTTTACAGTGAAGAACGCCCGGATCGCAGCGATTGAAGGAACGGATAGCGAACAGCAGGCCTGGATCGACGAACATATCAAACCGTCGGTCATGGGGGAAAAGAACTTTGACGTGCTGGCCGAACTGGGCATCGGCACCAATCCCAACCTGACGCCGGCATATGTGGCGGAACATGGTTGGAGCATATTGACCGCGGAAAAGATCTCCGGATCGGCCCATTTTGCCAACGGCAACAGCAAGGGGTTTGGGGGCGGGAATGATGTCCCCGTACACATCGACTGGGTAGTTCCGAACGTCACCATCACCTATGAGTAGCCGGTAGGTGCGCGGGTCTTTTTTCGCGATCTCTGCGTTGAAAAGCCGCTCGTGATGCTCGAGTACCCGTTTCGTACACTCCGCTCACTCGCGTCTTTCCGCCTTGATATCGCGAAAACATCCTCCGCACTTGTGCCGGAAAGTGACTTGTCAAAGGTACTTCGAAGAGAATGAGTACTTGTCCTGACGAAAGATCATCCACCGCTGGTGCGGGACGTGTTTTTCATGCTGATTTCCCGCAACGCGGACCTTATGTGGCATACTGGGATCCCAACGGGCTATTTTCTGTTTGAAGGGATATACATGCACATTGTTCGAATTCGACAGCGTATTTCGGACCGGTTGATCCGTGAACGGGAGCGGTGGTACCGGTTACAGGGCCGGGAGCTGGTTCATTTTCTCCATATCGGCAAGACCGGCGGGACGGCCGTAAAGCATGCCCTGCGTGATCATGCGGTTAACCGGAATCGTGTGATTGTGCTCCATCCGCATGCTACCCGATTGCGGGATGTGCCGGAGGGCGAGAAGGTCTTTTTCTTTCTGCGTGATCCGGTTTCACGTTTTGTCAGTGGATTCAGGAGTCGTCAGCGGATGGGACGGCCTTACTATTTCATGCCCTGGTCAAGAATGGAAGCGGCGTCCTTTCGACAGTTTGATTCGCCGGAAGCGCTGGCACTGG
Organism: Acidobacteriota bacterium; assembly: GCA_036736005.1. Lineage (GTDB taxonomy): Bacteria > Acidobacteriota > Holophagae > Thermotomaculales > Thermotomaculaceae > DAINNF01. The sequence goes on along the minus strand of DAINNF010000254.1, from coordinate 144 downwards.
CGCTGGGGTCGCCCGAGAACGAAGAACGAAAAGCAGCTGTTGCCGCCATGAATGGTATCGGTCACATCCGGCATTCGTTCGATTACTGGTTGTCGTCCGTCGACTACCTGGAAAGCAGACAGGATGACGTTCTACTGGTGGGAT
>DAINNF010000253.1:0-1935 GCA_036736005.1 Acidobacteriota bacterium | reverse complement strand
ATGCGGTAGGCCCGGTGCTGCAGGGGCTCAACAAGCCGTGCAACGACCTGTCCCGTGGATGCTCGGTCCAGGACATTGTGGACACGTCCGTCCTCACCGTGATCCAGACACTGTAAGCCATATCGGAGGCAATCATGTCCCGTTTTGATGAACTGAAGAAACAATACGTTGCCCAGGTGGAAAAGGCGACCAGCCGGTTCCCCGAACGGAAAGACCCGTTTGAAACCACCTCGGACATCGAAATGAAGCGGACCTATACACCGGCGGACACGGCGGATTTTGACTATGCGGACAAGCTGGGCTTCCCCGGCCAGTACCCCTATACCCGGGGCGTTCAACCCACCATGTACCGGTCCCGGTTCTGGACCATGCGCCAGTATGCGGGATTTGCCACCGCGGAAGAATCCAACAAGCGATACAAATACCTGCTGGAGCAGGGCACCTCGGGACTATCCGTGGCCTTCGACCTGCCCACCCAGATCGGGTACGACTCGGACCACAGCATGGCCCGGGGGGAAGTGGGCAAGGTGGGTGTGGCCATCGACACCCTGCAGGACATGGAAATCCTGTTCGACGGGATTCCGCTGAACAAGGTATCCACCTCCATGACCATCAACGCCACGGCGGCCATGCTGCTTTCCATGTACTTAGGGGTAGCGGAAAAGCAGGGCGTGGGATTTGACCAGGTCTCCGGCACCATTCAGAACGACATTTTGAAAGAATATATCGCCCGGGGCACCTATATTTATCCCCCGGCGCCGTCGCTCAGGATCATCTCCAATATCTTTGAATTCTGCTCCCAGAACGTGCCCAGGTGGAACACCATCTCCATTTCCGGCTACCATATCCGGGAAGCGGGTTCCTCCGCGGTGCAGGAAGTGGCATTCACGCTGGCGGACGGGATTGCGTATGTCCAGGCGGCCATTGACGCCGGCCTGGATGTGGACGCGTTCGCGCCCCGGCTCAGTTTCTTCTTCAACGCCCACAACAACTTCTTCGAAGAGATTGCCAAATTCCGTGCCGCGCGCCGGATGTGGGCGAAGATCATGAAAGACCGGTTCAAAGCCACCAACCCCAAGTCCATGATGCTGCGTTTCCATACCCAGACCGCCGGCTCCACGCTCACCGCCCAGCAGCCGGAGAACAACATCGTCCGCGTGGCGGTACAAGCCATGGCCGCGGCACTGGGCGGCACCCAGTCACTGCATACCAACTCCAAGGATGAAGCCCTGGCGCTGCCCACCGAAAAGTCGGTGCGGACCGCGCTTCGGACCCAGCAGATCCTGGCTCATGAAAACGGGGCGGGGGATGTGATCGATCCCATGGGCGGCAGCTGGTATGTGGAGTCGTTGACGGACCAGATCGAAGAGAAGGCCATGGAATATATCCAGCGGATTGACGATATGGGCGGCATGCTGAAGGCCATCGAGATGGGATTTGTGCAGCGGGAGATCCAGGAAAGCGCGTACAAGTATCAGAAAGCGATTGAGAAGGACGAGCAGATTATCGTCGGTGTGAACCGGTTCCAGGTGGAAGAGCACATGGGCGATGTGGAGCTGCTTCGGATTGACGAGCAGGTGGAGAAGGGCCAGGTGGCCAAGCTGAAGAAGGTCAAGGAAGAGCGGGACAATGAAGCGGTGACGTTCCGGCTCCGTGAACTGAAGACGGCGGCGGAAGGTACCGACAATCTGGTGCCGAAGATCCTGGATGCCGTGAAAGTCTACGCGTCGCTGGGTGAGATCTCGGACGTGCTTCGGGATGTATACGGAGAATATGTCGAATCCGTTACGCTGTGATTGCCTGTGGTTGAGATTGTTTCAAAGGGCCGCATTTCGCGGCCCTTTTTTGGTGCTGCGGGTTCTTTTCGACGGAATACGGCGTTGCAATCACCCTCGGCTTACTCATTCGCCGTCCGGCGAACTCCGTCTCCTCGGC
>DAINNF010000252.1:0-1946 GCA_036736005.1 Acidobacteriota bacterium | reverse complement strand
CCGGCCGGTCTTGTCGGACGGGATGAAGACGGACGGCGGGTATCGGATGAGCTGTGGAAAGCGGGTATGGACCTGCGGTGTCTGCAGCGGTCCCGCCATTACAATACCATGAAGAAAATGCGGATCCTGGCCGGCGGTGTTCATCGGGCCAAACAGCATATGCTGCGGGTAGACCGGGAAGGCAGTGTCACCCGGTTTCAACTGTACCGGCTGGCCGGTCCGGTGCTGGATGAACTGGACGGGATCGTGATATCCGACTACGGATACAACACCGTGACACCGGAGAATACCTCCCGTGTGATCCGGGATGCCCGGGCACGGAACATCCCTGTTTTCCTGGATTCCCGATACCGTATTACCGCGTTCAAACATGTGGATGCGATTACACCCAATGAAGAAGAGGCGGCAGCCGCGCTGAAACGGTGCATTCCGGAAAACGGACCCGAACTGAAGGATGCCATGAAAACCCTGGCCCGCTGGGCGGATTGTAAATATGTGCTGCTGACCAGGGGCAGTAAGGGAATGGTGGGCTACCACCGGAAAGAGGACCGGCTGCTGACGGTACCGATTTTCGGGTCTCCTGAACCGGTGGACGTTTCCGGAGCCGGAGACAGCGTGATGGCGGCATTTTCACTGGGTATGGTATCCGGCCTGTCGTTTGACGATGCCGTTCATCTGGCCAACATGACCGGTGGGATTTCCGTCATGCAGAAAGGTACCTATGCGGTGAAAAGCAGCGACCTGATGGAGGCTCTGGATGGAGAAGATCCAGCCACGCAAGAAACTGGCCCGGCTTCTGACTGAACACCGGCGGGCCGGTACAATCATCGGCTTTGCCAACGGTTGTTTCGACCTGATTCATGTGGGCCATGTCCGATATCTGACCGATGCCCGTAACCACTGCGACATCCTGGTTGTGGCTTTGAATGATGACGCATCGGTACGCGGTATCAAGGGTCCGGGACGGCCCGCGGTTCCGTTGGCCGAACGCCTCGAGGTGGTAGCAGCGTTTGAGGCTGTATCCTTTGTGACCTGGTTTCCGGAATCCACGGTGGAAACCAGTCTGCGCATCCTGAAACCGGATATCCAGTTCAAGGGAACCGACTATACGCCGGATACCGTACCGGAGCGCCACGTGATGGCGGAACTGGGTGGCCGGGTCATGATCACCGGCGATCCCAAAGACCATTCGACCACCGAATTGCTGCAGCAGATCAATCCGGAGACATCCGACTGATGCGCCTCATTGTCTCAGCGACCAGGCAAGAACTCACACCCATCCTGGACCATTTTTCCGGCATGCTTACCGCCTGCGGTGTCCCCGTGCGGATCACGGGGGTCGGCAAGGTGAACGCGGCGGTTTCCCTGGCATTGTTTCTGGCGTCTGAGCCGGGGATCCGGGAAGTGATCAACGTGGGCGTCTGTGGGGCCTATGACCGGCCCGGTACGGTACCCGGTCATCTGGCGGTGGCCACCGAAGCCTGTTATGGAGACGAAGGAATTGAAACCGGGGACGGCTTTGTGGCCATCGCAGATGCCGGTTTTCCGTTGATGGACGACATCGCGGGGGTGACGAAAGACATCCTGACATTTCCCCATGGGCATGACGTGGCGGATCGGCTGTCCGGGGCACTGAACGTCCCGGTGCATGCCGGTCGGATGATCACCGTATCCACCTGTGCCGGAAGCGAACGTCTGGCGAAGGAACGTCAGGAAAAGTGGGACCCGCTCGGAGAATCCATGGAAGGATGCGCGCTGGCCCATGTGTGTGTCAAGGCCGGCATCCGGTATACCGAAATCCGGTGCATTTCCAATATGGTGGGCCCCTATGACCGCTCCGCGTGGAAACTGGAGGAAGCGATCAACAACGCCTGCAGGGCCGTGCAGATTTATCTGGAGGCAATCCCATGCCCCTGAAACTGGCGTTTTCCCCCTGTCCCAATGAC
>DAINNF010000251.1:0-2070 GCA_036736005.1 Acidobacteriota bacterium | reverse complement strand
TGAGATCAGTCACCGTGCGAAGGAATTTGACAAGGTAATCAAGGAAGCACAGCAGAATCTGAAAACCCTGATGGGGTTGGATGATCGTTATCATGTCCTGTTCTTGCAGGGAGGAGCCAGTCTCCAGTTTCACATGGTGCCGCTGAATCTGAGATTGGCTGGAAAACCGACGGACTATGTAAACACGGGGGCCTGGTCAAAGAAGGCGATAAAGGAAGCAAAGCTCCTGGGGGACACGCGCGTTGTGGCCAGCTCGGAAGACGGTAATTTCAACTATATCCCGGATGGAATCCCTGTTAATCCGGATGCGAGTTACCTGCATATCACGACAAACAATACGATTTTCGGAACACAGTACCACACCATTCCGGATACCGGGGACGTACCACTTGTCGCCGATATGTCATCCGATATGCTTTACAAAAACTTAGATTTCAGCAAGTTTGCTCTCATGTATGCGGGCGCACAGAAAAACATGGGACCCTCGGGAACCACAATTGTTGTCATTCGGGATGATCTTGTTCAGCGCGCAGGAGAACAGACCCCGACCATGCTGAAGTATGCCACTCATACGGCTAAGGAATCTCTCTTCAATACGCCCTCTTCTTTTGCAGTTTATGTAGTCGGCCTGGTACTCAAGTGGATCATGGAAATCGGTGGACTGAATGAAGTGGAGGCTCGTAACCGTAAGAAAGCAGACTTACTGTACGGCGCAATCGACGGGATGGGTGATTTCTATAAGGGAACGGTTGTCAATAAGAATTCCCGTTCATGGATGAATGTGACCTTCCGGCTTCCGAACGAAGATCTGGAAAAGCAGTTTGTTCAGCAGGCGGCCGAACAGAACATGGTGGGCCTGAAGGGACATCGGAGTGTCGGCGGCATTCGTGCCTCCATCTACAATGCTTTCCCCATGGAAGGCGTAGAGAAGCTCGTGGAATTCATGGAGAAATTCCGGAACAACAACTAGCCAGTTGTATTGCGGGATAAAACCGAAAAAAGAGATGGGGCGAATCGGTTTATGAATCCGGTTCGCCCCATTTTTTGGTAAGCGGATTCCGGTCTATGGAAGATCTGAGGAATCAAGCCAACCGGAGCGGATACTCAGCAGTGAATGACCGCTTCCACACTGACGATCCGGTTTTCCCGTGTGAAAAAGCTTCTCTTTCATAAAGATAGGACGACTGTTTTTCAGCGCAATGGTGATGGCATCCGATGGCCTTGCATCCAGAACGATGGACTTTCCCGTCCCGTTGTGCAACCGCATTGAGGCATAGTAGGTGCTGGCCATTTCCCGTTCAATGTATACGCCGTCCAACTCGGCCCCAAACTGATCGAGAACATCTAGCAGGAGGTCGTGAGGCATGGGTCTGGGTGTCATAATACCGTCCAATTCATCCGCAATCGTACCGGCTTCCATGATGCCGATTTGAATACAGCAGACCCGCTCCCCCTTCTTCTCTTTCAAAACAACGATAGGCGCACTTCCAAGTGGATTTTCCACAACATCCATCAGTTCTACTTCCACGAACATGCTGGTTCCTCCGGTGATCATTCTCGACTACAATATAGCCCTGAAACCGGGATTGTCAAAGCCGGTCGCTTTCTTCTTCCGACTTCCTGAAGCGCCTGTCATATAAGGCGTCCGTTCAAACTGGCCATGGTTACGGATGTGATCTCAACATCAAGGAATGATCCGATCAGTGATACTCCCCTTCCCGCTTCAAAATGGACAACATGGTTCCCTTCCGTGCGACCGGTCAGCTTTTTCGGATTGCGCTTGCTGACACTTTCCACCAGAACATTGACAACACTACCCACCATCTGCTGATGCTTAACCAATTGGATGGTCTCCTGCGCCTTCTGCAGGATGATCAGGCGACCATTTGCGACCGATCGGTCTACGGGCTGATCATTCAGCTTCAATGCTGCCGTTCCCGGACGTGGCGAATACTTGAACGAAAACACATTGTCATACCGGACACGGTGAATAACATCCATGGTATCCTGAAAATCCTGCTCACTCTCACCCGGAAATCCGACAATGAAATCGGAAGACAACCAGGAACC
>DAINNF010000250.1:0-2088 GCA_036736005.1 Acidobacteriota bacterium | reverse complement strand
ACCGCCCATGAAATAGATGGCGCAGGTCCCGTATCCCGGAATTTCCATGGGCGGCAGGGCGATCTCGGCTCCGGCAGCTTCTGCCGCCGATACTGCTGCTTCAATGTCGTCCACCAGGAAATAGGGCCGTACCACCGGTTCCTCCGCGTCATGCATGGGTGCCCGCACCCCCACCAGACCGCCACCGGGCAGTTTGGCCGTACGCGCATTACCCAGTGCCTCCACCGGATCACCGAATGCCAATCCATTGGCTGTCGCATAGGCCGCGCATACCGCGTCCACCTCGTTGGTCACAATCTCAAGATAGTGGATCTGCATCTGATCGCCTCCCTGAAGTACCGGTTTTTCCTGATCCGTACCCCTGCACACATACACCACCGCAAACACCGCCACACCGATCAGTATGAGCCAGCGCATTGTTCCCCCTGTACTCTCACTTGAATTTCGTCAGCACATGGTTGCACGAAGTGTACATGCTTGTCAATCAACTCGGGAAGTACACCCCGTTGGCACGTGCTCCGACAACACAAGATGACTTGACGGGGTCATTTGACCCGCATCGCCAAAACGTGGTACCGTTTTAATTAAGCTCCATCTAATGGCTGGCAAACCGGCCGGAGGGTTCAGCCGTTTCATTTCGATAAGAAAGAAGGCTTCTTGAAACAGGCACTGAGATCGCCACGGGGATTTGCGGAAGTTATTCTGCCGGTTCCAGGGATTCCTCTCCGTTTTGACTGTGAGCTGAAGACACACGCTCTGTCTGATACCACACCCATTACCATCGCAACTATATACAAAGACGACAACTACAAACCTGCAGCCGTCTGCACATGATTCTGCTCGACACGATTTTGGAATATAGGGAGGCACGTATGCGGACAAAGGAAAGATCGGAAACAGGCACCTCATTGTTTTTCAGACCCGTTCTTACGGTCATCTTCCTGGTACTGGTTACCGTGCAAATCCAGGCACAGGAGTGGAAAACGGCGTTGATGGTGCCCGGGGCACAAGTGCTGGCAGAAGGCTCCGTCAATTTCACCAATTGTTTTACTGCAATGAATTCGGGATCCGGAAACTGGTACAAATGTTCGGATCAGCATCATCCCATGAACCGGGACAGTGTCTGGCCGAAAGTTCATCGTGACATTGATTTCCAGCTGCCGGAATCGGGAGTCGTCTATGTCATTTTCAAAACCCGCGTCGATTCATCCTGGCGTTACGAGGGCGGCAGTGTTTCAATCGCAAAATTGGGGTCGGATGGTACATGGAAAGACCATTTCCTGGGTTCCAATCTCCGGTACGCCCTGTTCCGGGGTGACAAGCTTGTCAGTACCGGTCCTTACGCGGACCAGCCCGGTCCTCCGCCTTTCCGGTATCGGATCAATCCGGACGGTAAACTCCAGTTCTGGGAAGGACTCTCAACCTTTACGGCAGGACAATACCGGATGACACTGACTGCAGCTCTGTTTCAGAACAACAACACAACTGAAAAGACCTACTACCCCTGCCGGTCGGAATACACCCTTGTATTCGTACCCGATAAACCCGTTTCATCAAGCGTTTCTCCAGAACCTGCAACGCCGGGTCGGCCGGTCCAGGAACCACAGACGACTGGAGGATCCATGCCCAGTGTCTGGACGGTCAACCAGGCAGGCAACGTCTACCGGTTGAATAACAAGCTTGGCTGGACACCGGTGCCTGACAAGAAAGCTCAGGATGTCGGTGTAGGGGCGGATGGTTCCGTCTGGATTGTGGGTACGCTTCCCGTTTTTGGTGGTTACATCATTTACCGGTGGAGCGAGAATGAGGGATATGTCCGCATTGACGGAGGCGCCACACGGATTGACGTGGGTCCAAACGGGTTGCCCTGGGTGGTCAACAGCATGAACGACATCTATCGACGGGAGGGTGATCACTGGGTACGTATGCCCGGCAAAGCGCGGGACATCGGTATCGGTTCGGACGGTTCCGTGTGCATCATCGGTACAAACCGGACCGGGAACAACTATGGAATCTTTCGCTGGAACGGATCGGGCTGGGATCCTTTTCCCGGTGCCGCGGTGAGAATAGACGTGGATGCTTCGGGAA
>DAINNF010000249.1:0-2095 GCA_036736005.1 Acidobacteriota bacterium | reverse complement strand
TCAACGTTGTGCTTTTGTAATAGTGACAATATCTCGGCGTAATCCGGATTCAACATCGTGTTTTCCTGTAAGGGAGTAGATTTCTTTCGTGAGTTCCCATACGAACAACAGGGCTTCAGCCGGTGTCATCTCACCGTATGAACTGTCAATGCCATGATTCTCCCGAACCACGGAAATCTGTTTTCGTTTGACACGCTCCACGGGAAGCTCCTGTTTGAAAGCTAATATACAAATATTATAAGCATTTAGAGGAAAGAAGTCAATAAATTCCGTTCGATTGCAGCGATAGTGGTGTCGGGCAAAGCCGGACCGTGTTGGGTGGGAGTTAGGAGTGGGGGTGGGAGTGGGAAAGAGAGAAGCTCGGACTCAATCTCAGACTCAACCTCAACCTCAATCTCAAACTCAAACTCAAACTTAACCTCAGACTCAAACTCAATCTCACCCGCTATTCGACACGGATTCCGGTGACAAGGTCATCGAAGAAAGGCTTGTTCCAGAGTTTGAGAGCGTCGGGATCCTGAATGAAGGGGCGGACGTCGTCCGCGGCCTGTTCAACGTCCACCCGTTCAAACCGTTGCCGCAACCGCCGAATCAATTCATCCCGGTCGAGCTTTTCATCAGATTTCAGATGGCCACTCTGGATCATGCGTGCTCGCAGGTGGGCCAGATGGCACGGAACCCCACGCCCGATGTACCAGACCAGGTCGTAGTAGTCGCGTCCCTTTACCCGGCTTTTCCAGGATCGACAGAGAACGGCGTGGAGCTTCCCGGCAAACAAATCACTCAATGCGTACAACTTGACCTGAAACGGGATGGGTGTCAGCAGTGTTTTCATTTCGAACCGCGCTTCGGGAGGCGGATCGCTGTCCACTTCCAGCTTGATTCTGCACATCAGATGGCGGTGGATTGTTCCGGCTTCTGCCAGGTTCGCATCAATGGTGAGCAGGTTCTTCGCAGTATTGCCTTTCAGAAAAGCCGATTCAATTCCGGTATCAGACGCCTTTTTCTTCTGTTCAACTCGAAATGACAGTCCAAAACCGGTCAGTTCCTGTTGGATGGCATCCAGATGCGGGGACAGGTCAAACGCCGGATCAGGAGACACCAATGAAAAATCCATGTCTTCCGAAAACCGGTCCAACCCGTGAAAGATACGCAATGCGGTGCCGCCGTAGAACGCGGCCTGGTGATAGAATCCGGATCGCCACAGTGCCAGCAGAGTGAGATGTTGTACCACTTCCCGCAACCGGTCTTCCGGCCGGCCGGGCTGCCGTTCTTCATACTGAGCCATCAACTGTTTCAATGCTTCGTTCACCCGTTACTCCTTCCCTTCCCTTTCCAGCCACCGGGCCAGCGCCGTTACATTGCGGTTCCCATACGCTCTCGAGATTTCATTCATGTGGTCGATGCGAAGTGCACTGATTTCGTCCATATCACACCGTAGATCCGCCTCCAGGAACCTGTTCATGGATCGTACACCGATGGCGGCCTCCTTCGCGATCACGTCCGCCAGTGCCTTTTCGCGCGTGGCGATCAGGAAGCTGCTGTCTTCATTGTTCACCCACTGGAATCCAACAATGTAACGCTCATGATTGAGATACCGGTATTCAAAACGGCCAACGGGCGTTTCGTACTGCCTGTTCCGCCTGGATGTGGCGGAAATCGTGGTTTCCACCCGTTCGGGAATCAGGCCATAGTGCGCGAGTGCTGTTTCGAACGACACATACGAGGGACCATATAACAGGTTGGCAATTACAAAGGGCCGGACCCGCCCACCTATGTGGGACGACTTGATGTACAGCCCGCGCTTCAACTGGATCAACAATCCACGGGCCAGCATGCGGTGGATCTTGTCACGGGGTGCTTCGTAGTCTTCGAGAAAGTCATACAGTTCCGCCGTTTCCAGTACATGGTCCGGCAGGTCTCGCACATTTTTATACCAATTTTGGCCCGTTTGTCTGACTATTTCTGACATACTGGCTAATATACGACGTTTGGGGATAATGTCAAGAAGAGTCCCGCAAAGCGGGACAGTGTTGGGTGGGAGTGGGGGTGGGAGCAAGAAAGAGAGAAACTCAGGCTCAAGCTGAAACTCAAT
>DAINNF010000248.1:0-2107 GCA_036736005.1 Acidobacteriota bacterium | reverse complement strand
CAAGGAGGTCCACAACGCCGTCAGGGCGGAAAATAACCCGCAGCACTTGCAGCCTCTAACTGCTTTCGGCAGTTTGAGGCTGCATATAACCCCACTCTATGAGTCGACTCTTCGCATGCTCCGCTTGTTCGCCCTGATTGACGATCTTCAAAAACCGCGTGTATTCATCCGCCGCCAGTTGCTTGTGTTCCATTCCTTCCTGGCTGAGACCTTTCAGAAAAATGGTGTTGGGGTTGCCGGGCAACAGTTTTTCGTAATCGTCAAACGCCGCATATGCCGCATCATAATCTTTGCGGGACAGGTGCGCGATCCCGGCCACATGATGGGCCTGGGCTTCCTGTGGATAGACATCAATCGCCTGCTGCGCATACCGTTCCGCTTCCGGATACTGTTCCTGCACCAGTTTCAGCTTGGCCATCATGGTGAGACCCGTGTAGTCGCGCGGGGCAATCGCCAGTGCATCCCGAAGGTCTCCCTCCGCAGCCGTATATTTTTCCTGCATCATGGCCGCTTCACCGGTCTGCATCGCTTCGATGGCACCTTTGATGGCCCTGAGGTCTGCGGTATTGTCCATGTACCGGTCCCGGAAATCCGGCAGGCCGGTCTGAGAAGCATACTGCTGACTCAGGCGGTTTCGGGCGGTCTCCAGCCGTTCCGAACTCATGGGATGGGTCGCAAACATCATTTCAATGATGTTGGGATTGTGATCGGACATACTCAACAGCAGTTCCATCAGGCCCACCATCCCCTCCGGTGTATATCCGGACTTCACCATGTATTCCATGCCCAGCTGGTCCGCCTGCCGTTCGTCTTTCCGGCTGTAACGGGCCAGCAACGCACCGGCGCCCACGGCGCCCAATCCGGCAGCCAGCGGCGCATATTTCTTGTTCTTCTCGGCCACCACGGCCGTGCCCACTGCAACCGCCACCCCCACGACCAGCTGCTTGGTCATGCGTGCCGCGGTGTGACGGGCACTGACATGGCCGATTTCATGACCCAGCAGGGCAGCCAGTTCCGCTTCGTTGTCCAGCCCCAGCAGGATTCCCCGGGTGGCGGCAATACTCCCGCCCGGAAAGGCATAGGCATTGACATAGGTCGCGTTCACCGCCCGGAAACTGTAGGGCATGTCCGGTCGATGGGAACTGGCGGCAAGCCGGTTACCCACATCCGACAGGTAACGGTTCAGGGACGCATCCTGTGCCGCCCCATAATCGGCGGAAAACTGGTGGGGGGAACTTTCCTGGTCCACCTGTTTTTCGTAGGCCTCGGACACCAGCATGAACTGGTTTTCCCCGGTAACCGGGTTGACGGCACATCCCACCGCGGTAGCAGCACCGGCAATACCGGTCATCCACAGGAATTCCCGACGCGTCAACGTAGACGGATCAAACCGTTTTTCGGGCGGCAGAAACATGGCCCCTCCTTGTTGGATCTGGTTTCCATTAGGATACACCGGAAAGGGCATCCTTGAAAACGTGAATTCACTGTTGACTGCAAGATTGTTGTTGTATACATTTGTTGCAGACTACAACATTCTAGGAGGAAACATGGACATTCGCCTCTTCCGGCATCAACTGAGACGGCTGGAACGCCGTCTGGACAGTGCATTGCAGTCCGGCATCAACTGCTGCGGTGTGACACTGGTCCAGTGTCACACGATCCTGGCCATCCGGGACCACGGTCCGCTGAGCATGACCGAACTGGCCGATCATATGGAACTGGACAAAAGCACGGTGAGCCGCACCGTAGACGGACTGGTAAAGGACGGACTGGTGGACCGTGCCGTCAAGCCGGACAACCGACGCGCCGTCAATCTTGACATGACACCCAAAGGCCGTCGTGAAGCGGACCGCATTCACACGCTCTGTGACACCAGCTTTTCCCGGATTCTGGAAAAACTGACGAAAGACGAAGCAGAGACCGTGTTGAAGGGGATCACGCTGCTGGCCAACGCTCTGGATGAATCCATGACGGACGGCACCTGTTGCGCAATGCCGGGGACAGGAGTTCCATCGTGAATGGACAGGGAAGCTGCTGTTCATCGGAACCATGTTGCCAATCGGAATTGGAAAAGAGGCCGCGAATCCGGGATCTTTCGACCACGTGG
>DAINNF010000247.1:0-2123 GCA_036736005.1 Acidobacteriota bacterium | reverse complement strand
ATCATACAAGAAAATATCAGACATCCAGATTCTGCCTTCCAGTTTATACTTCTCTTCCTTTCGCTGAGCGATGATGGCGTCACGTGCTGAGGACGCACTCTTCAATCCATCTGGAGAGAGGATGCCCGGATAATTCCACTTGATTTCTTCTGGAAGCTTTCCATATTTCCCGGTCATCAGGTCAAATGCATGGGTGCCACTAATTTCCTTTTGCATCCCTCTGCGTCGTGTCAAACGGTTCTCTTTGAAGATGATGTGATCATCGTCAAAACCAACGAATTGCCCCTTTCCCTGGTGGATTACCTTGCCTGTTTTAATGTCCACAACATCTGTCATGGTCACAATGTAGCGATTCCTGTAAATATGGATCTTGCCCAGATCGAATTTCACATCGTCCGATTCCATGATCTTCTGTCCCTTTCCAACTAGTCCTGATTCCAATGGGTATCTGTAAAGCCGTTGGTTTACGAGGAGTCCCTGCGCAGTTGGCTCACATCGAACCACAAGAACCGACTGCGAGAGGCTGGGCAGAAAAACAAAGAACGAAATCAGAAGAAACAGGACAATTCGCATGGTGAATCCCCCCCAAAATGCTTTTCCCGATTATCGCAGAACGGCCAATCTGTTTCAATTGTATGAATTATGGCCAGTTTGGGGAGTTTTTCAGGTTGCGAAAATGGTGCCGATTGTGGCGGGGTGGGAAGATTTGGATATCCCATCAAATCAACCAATTCCAGAAACGCCTCTCTCCCGACACTGACAAATCCCCGATTCTTACTGGAAATGGGGTTTCTGTTTCCCTTCTACTTCTTCTCCTGCAAAACACCCAGTTCACGGGCTTTCTGGAGAAGGTTTTCCAATGCGGGATCGGGTTGGCGATGGTTGCCGGTGGGTGTGGGTTTGTCCAGGCGGCGTTCCGCTTCCTTGAAGAAGTAGGCGGCATTGTCCGCCAATCCCTGCTCCTGCAGGATGTTGCCGAACAGCACGTATGGTTCACCGCCGTTGCTGTGCCGGTAGATGGGGTCGACCAGTGCCCACTTGGCGTCCTCATATCGTTTTTCGTCAAGTGCCTGGTAGGCCCGTTTCAGGGATTCTTCCGGGCCGGTTGCGGCCGGTTCGGTGTCACGTTGCGGTCCGTCCGGCTTCATGCCCGCCAATATCGGCTTCAGGCGTTCCCATAGCTCTTCCATTGTATGGGTGGAACTGGACAGGTGAATGTTGGTTGCGTTGCCGGTTTCATTGGCAAACAGGTCCACGTCGATCCAGTTGGATTCGTACGGTGACCGTTGTTCCATGACGCCATGATAGTGGGGGGTTCTGATGAACCGGATCCCCTTGTTGTGTTCACCACCGGCCATGATCAGGGCGATGTCCCGCATGTAGTGGGAGACAAACGAGGTGCGATCAGTGGCGAGCCAGTTCATCCAGGCACCGGCGTTATCCAGGGGGCCGACCCTGCCGAACACGTTGTTCAGAATCATTCCGCAGCTGTAGAGTCCCGTGCCGGGATGTTCCCCGATGCTCACAATGATGTTGTCGGGCGTCACCGCATGCATGGTGAAATCAATGCCCGTTCCCTCAATCCCCTTTACCCGGAAGATGGATTTGAACTGGCTTTCCGTGGGCAGGGGGATGGTTTCCTTGATGATATGGCGCGGGGTCAGTGCCACCGGGGTGTTGTTGTCTGCTTCTGTCAATACGATGCGCGTTGCGCTGATCAGGTCATGGTCAACCCGGTAGTATTTGTTGTTTTTCGCGATGTACCAGACAGCCCCGTAGCTGAGCAGGGTAAATACGAGAACCAGTACCAGCATGGCGGGAAGGGTCCGCTTGTTCAGTTCTTTTTCTGCCAGGTTGAATGCCTGCTTCATTTTTCTGGCGGCTACGAACACGATCAGCAGGGCGAGCAGCACCAGTTCCGCGATGAAATACCAGATGAAGGGATCATATTGTAACAGTGACCCCAGGAAGGCAATACTGAACCCCACCGCCACGGCCAGAAGCAGGACGGTTGCGGTACCGAGAATCCGCGCGAATTTGTGGCGCATCAGGGTGAACGGAATCATCAGCGTAAACAGGGCACCGATGGCAAACGTGGGTGTGGTGATTTTCTGCTGCCAGGC
>DAINNF010000246.1:0-2137 GCA_036736005.1 Acidobacteriota bacterium | reverse complement strand
CACTCAGAATGGCCCCACTACCCTCTGTCCGCTTGAAAACGTTGGATTCCAGCATCAATCAATTCCTCCTGTTGTCCTTGGCGCCATCCCCCGAATATGGTTGGCAATTATAGTCTGTGGCTGAGTTACCTGTCCATTCAGATTGAATGATTCAAGATTGATACATGCCCATCAGTAGCGTGTCCTACTCCTCAACAAACCGATCGTCCGACAGTCGTTCGGATACGGTCTTCCGGGCTTCTTCCAGCCAACCGGTTCGAGTAGAGGTCTGGCTATCGAACTCCGGCACATAGGGCTTGATGTCCAGTACCGGTGTCCCGTCCAGGATATCCACGTTGCGAATCTGGAGAATTCCGTCTTCGATCCGGTCCAGCTCGACCACGGACAACCCGATAGCGTTGGGTCGTCTCGGTGCACGGGTCGCGAAAACTCCCCTTTCCTGATCATCCATAAAGGGCTTCACCTGCAGGTTGTAGGAATCGTTCCGATGAAAATGATAGAGCAGGATAATGTGGGAGAACCCATCCAGGTCCTTCAACCCCTCCCGGAATTCGGGAAATATTTCCACGCTGGCTTCCACGCCTTTTCCGGCAGCCGGTTGAATAGGCATATTCCGCGGGTCCTCATACGGCGAATGGACAACCCCGATGGGACGGAATGTGATGTTCATGATATCCCCCGATCAGCTGAATATGTTCATTATACCGCCTGAAAAGGGTGTGCATCGATTTTAAGCCAACCGGCCGGAAAATTGCGTGACAAGTTTCCGGGTGCAGCGTCAAAGTTGGACCGGTATAGTGGAAACATGAAGAAACGCACATACACAACCGTGGAGGAATCGCCCATGATCGAAATGCCCGACACCGATACGATGTACCAGGCATTGCTGGACAAAGACGCCGGCTATGAAGGGATTTTTGTGGTAGCGGTCAAAACCACCGGCATTTTCTGCCGACCCACCTGCACCGCCAGAAAGCCGCTGAAAG
Organism: Acidobacteriota bacterium; assembly: GCA_036736005.1. GTDB lineage: Bacteria > Acidobacteriota > Holophagae > Thermotomaculales > Thermotomaculaceae > DAINNF01. Next base: position 1,151 of record DAINNF010000246.1, on the reverse strand, counting down.
AAAACGTCGCCTTTTATCGGAATACGGCCGAAGCACTGCAACACGGCTATCGTCCATGCAAAGTCTGCCGTCCCATGTCCCCGCGGGGAGAGGTGCCGGAATGGCTGCGTCCATTGATGGAGGAAGTCAATGCCAGTCCCGGCATCCGGCTGAAAGACGCGGACATCCGGGAACGGGGATTGGACCCCAACCGGGTACGCCGGTGGTTCCAGAAACACCACGGTATGACATTCCAGGGATATCTGCGCACCCTTCGGATCGGACAGGCGTTCGGAAGAATCCGTCACGGGGAGAAGATCATTGATACCGCGTTCGATTCCGGATACGAATCGCTCAGCGGTTTCGGAGAAACCTTCAAGAGCATCACCGGATTCCCACCCAACAAGAGCCGGTCCGGCAGGCTGATTACCGTAACGCGAATCCTCACCCCACTGGGACCGATGCTGGCCGGTGCTGTTGATGACGGCATCGTCCTGCTGGAGTTCATCGACCGGCGCATGATTGAAACCCAGTTCAAACGACTGGGCCATCATCTGAATGCCGCGTTCGTACCCGGCGAGCATCCGTTGTTCGATCCGCTGAACCGGCAGTTGAACGAGTACTTCGATGGAAAGCGACAGCAGTTCGACATCCCGCTGGTGCTGCCCGGCACACCCTTTCAGCAGGCGGTCTGGAAAGCCCTGCAGACCATCCCGTACGGCACCACCCGCTCCTACCAGGAACAGGCGGAAATGCTGGGGAGACCGGAAGCGGTCCGGGCGGTTGCACGGGCCAACGGGGACAATCGGATCGGCATTATCATCCCCTGTCACCGGGTCATCGGGAAAAACGGCAAACTGACCGGTTATGGCGGCGGACTCTGGCGCAAACAGCACCTGCTGGACCTGGAACGCGAAAACCGCAGGTCGACCTGACGACAGGCCGCCAACCTCCTGCCTTCCTACGGCGTCATTTCATAAGCGCCGTTGAGCGGCAGTACGTATTCTTTCCAGATCTTGCCATACTGAGCATCGTCCCGCGCGGGGCGTACCAGCATGATGTCGCGGCAGAATGCCCGCTGATCATCCGAAGTCAGGTGATTGTCGTAGATCTCCAGCGCAAAGGCGGCAAAATCCCGGACCATGAAATCGAAGATCTGGTTCACAATATCC
>DAINNF010000245.1:0-2192 GCA_036736005.1 Acidobacteriota bacterium | reverse complement strand
CCGAAGACAGCGGGAGGACGCACGATGGTAAATGGGAGTTCACCTTCCGCCACCGCCATCTCACCCAGCAGCTTGGATGTACCGTATCGGCTGACCGGCCGCGGCGTGTCGGTTTCTGTTGCCGGTAGCGTTTGGGCTCTGGCCGGTCCGGCTGCAGCCAGTGAGGAAACATACACAACGTGTGCGGAGGGGTTCCGGTACTTGACCGCTTCGATCAGGCAGGCGGAGCCCAGGGCGTTGACCTGTTCCATGAGCGCCGGTTTGACCGCGCGGGTCAGGCCGGCCAGATGAAAAACCGTATCGATACGGTCCGGAATGTCCAGTTCGTCCGGCTCCAGGAGATTTCCCGGGACGGCGGTAACATTCGACAGCAGCAGTCGATCCGGGTTGCGAACCAGTGCCAGGACTTCCCGGCCTTCATCCACCAGCCGTCGGGCCAGGTGGTGACCGATAAATCCGGTCGCCCCGGTGATCAGTACCCGGTTCAAACCGGCCTCTCATAAAGCCGGTAGGTGCGGTAGCGCCGGGCCCCCAGCCGTTCGGCGATATGGTTCATCACATCGTTGTTTTCCAGTACCCAGGACAATTCCGCATGCTGATAACCCTTCGCGATGGCTTCTTCGATGGTCTTGAAGTACAGCAGCACGTCAATGCCCCGGGTGCGGTATTCCGGCAGTACACCCATGGTGATGACCCGAATGGTGTCGATGTGGCGTTTTTGGCGCAGCAGTTTCCACCATCCGAACGGGAGCAGTCTTCCGTTGACCTGTTTCAGTGCCTGGTTGAAGTCCGGCAATGCCAGTGAGAATCCCACTGCTTCCCCGTCCATTTCGGCAAAGTAAAGCAGGTCTTCATCCAGCACCCATTTCAGGTCCTGTGCTGCATGGTGGAACTCCGCTTCGGTCATGGGGATGAACCCCCAGTTTTTTTCCCAGGCCCGGTTGTAGATGCCGAAAGCCAGCTTCACTTCATGTTCCAGGTCTTTCAGGTGGGCCTTTCGTACCGTAACCGGCGTTCGACGCCTCAATGCAGCCGCTTTCTGTTGCAGGGGTTCCAGTGGCAGGTCCTGTTTTGAAATATGCCAGGCGTACAGATCCATCACCTTCTTCAATCCGGCGGATTCCACATGCGCGGGCAGCCATTCCGGGTTCCAGGTCATCATGATCACCGGCGGTCCGTCAAATCCGTCCACCAGCATGGCGCATTCATCATTGGTCGAGAAGTTGGCCGGTCCCCGCATGGTTCTCATCCCCCGTTCCTTCAGCCAGTGGGCGGCGGCGTCCAGCAATTCAGACACCACGGATTCATCGTTGATTGTGTCCAGCATGCCGAAGAAGCCGGTTTTCTCATCGTGAAATTCGTTGTGGGCATGGTTGACAATGGCGGCTACCCGTCCCGCCACTGAACCGTTTTTTTCTGCCAGGAACAACTGAACCTCCGCATGGTCGAAAAAGGGATTCTTCTTCGGGTTCAGAAAGTCTTTTCGTTCCATCAGCAGATGGGGAACATAATGCGGTTGGTCCGCATACAGTTTCATGGGCAGACGGACAAACGTGTTCCGATCCTTCCCGTCTTCGACCGTGCGGACCGTCATGAGATCAACCCCAGTTTCTTTCCGATGGTGTGGAACGCTTCCAATGCCTGGTCGATCTGTTCAGGGGTATGGGTGGCCATCAGGCTGACCCGAATGATCCCCTTGTCGGGCGGGACACCCGGTGCCACAACGGGGTTGACGAAGATGCCTTTCTTGTGCAGTTTCTGGCCGAATCGGAGCGTCTTGAACATGTCCCCCACAAACACCGGGATGATCGGCGTTTCACTGTTGCCGATATCAAATCCCATTCCCGTCAGACCATCCTGCATTCGCCTGGTGTTTTCCCAAAGCCGTTCGATTCGTTGCGGTTCCGTTTCCATGATGTCCAGCACCGCCATGACGGCTCCTACGACGGCTGGGGGCGGGCTGGCACTGAAAATCAGGGGTCGGCAATGATGTCTCAGGTAGTGGATGGTCTCCTTGTCCGAGGCGATGAATCCACCCACAGCGGCCAGGGATTTGCTGAATGTTCCCATAATCAGGTGGACCTGGTCGGTGACCCCGAAATGGGCTGATACACCGGCACCACCCTTCCCCAGAACGCCGATGGAGTGGGCTTCATCCACCATGATCATGGCATCGTGTGTTTTCGCAATGC
>DAINNF010000244.1:0-2193 GCA_036736005.1 Acidobacteriota bacterium | reverse complement strand
CCGTTATTTCGATTTCCATGCCGAAACAGGGGCCGTCCGGTGTATCCAACCGTTCCTTGCTGAAGTGAACGGCCCCACCCAGTACCGCGATTTCCCCACGGTCCGGATAGATGCCCACCACCGGACAGACCACCGCCAGTGCCGGACCGTCTTCCGTACAAACACCCAACTTCTGCATCATCAGATCAAAGAACACGAAGTTGCCGGGCCGGATTTCATCGACACCGTTGAATGCAGTTGCCGTCATACAACCCGGTGTGTCGCCGATGCTGACAATGGGAACGTCGATGCCGTCCTGTTCCAGGACGTGCCGGGTCTGATTCAGATGATCAATGGTTTGTTGATGAATGCGGACGATTGCTTCCCTGTTTTTTGCGTGGTAGGTCTGGCCGGCGTGGGTCAACAGTCCCATGAAGGTGAGGGGGCTTGTTTCGATCTGTTCTGCCAGTTTCCGGATGGCATCGAAACCGTCCCATGGGACACCGGTCCGGCCATAGTCGGCATCAATTTCGATGAATATGCCCGTTCCGGGTGGCAGTATTCGTGCGCAGGCGGCCACGCTGTCCGGATGGTCCGTGATCAGGTTCAGGCGAATGGTCCGGGCCAGTGCGGCAATGCCGTCCAGCTCAAGGACATTAACCGGAAATGCCAACGTGATGTCGTCCCATCCGTCTGCCGCAAAATATTCGGCCATCTTCAGGGAAGACACGGCGATCCCGGTTATATTGAATTCCCGGAAGATCCGTCCGATTGCATGTGACTGGTGGGTCTTGAAATGGGGACGGAATGTGACGCCGGTGGCACCCGCTTTGTCAGCCATGAACTGAACATTCCGTCTGATCCGATTCAGGTCCACCAGTGGTGACGGAATATGAATTCTCTGCTGAAGGTGTTTCGGAATGGTCATCGTCCCAGTGGATGGCCTTCGATGCCCAGCAGCATTTTTTTCAAATCGAGTCCGCCGGTGAAACCGCCCGGGCCATTGCAGGCCAGAACCCGATGGCAGGGGATCACGATGGGCAGCGGATTGCGTCGCATGACGCCCCCGACGGCCCGGGAAGCCCGTGGATTGCCCGCCCGTGCAGCCAGTTCACCGTATGTCACGGTCTGACCGAACGGCACCTTTGCCAGTTCTTTCAGGACCCGTTGTTGAAACGGGGTACCGGTGATTTCCAGGGGCAGATCGAATGTGGTCCGGTCTCCGTTGAAATATTCCGTCAGTTGTTCTCCCGCCCGCTTTGCCAGGGAACCCGGCGGGTCGGATGGGTGTTCGGCCCGGGTCCTGAGAATCCGGATCCCGGTCAGTGCCCTGTCCGTTCCGGTGATCTCCAGGGACAGTTGCTTACCGGGCACCGGGAGGATCCAGTTGAATCCGTTCAATGTTCGCCTCGTCCAGCAGTTTTTTGCCCAGATCATCCGGATATCCTTCCACATAATAAATCCGGGTGATGCCGGCATTGATAATCATCTTGGCACAGATGGAACAGGGGTGGGTGTTGCAGTAAATCTCTGCCCCGGCGATGGGGATGCCGTGGTAGGCGGCCTGAATAATGGCGTTCTGTTCCGCGTGCAGGGCCACACACAATTCCTGCCGTTCTCCGGACGGAATGTTCAGTTTGTCCCGCAGGCATCCCCCATCCAGACAATGTTTGATGCCTTTCGGTGCCCCGTTGTACCCGGTTGTGAGAATGTGCTTGTCTTTAACGATGACCGCCCCCACCTGGCGTCGGGTACAGGTGGAACGGCTGGAAACGAAATAGGCCATTTCCATGAAGTATTCATTCCAGGATGGTCTCGGGTCCATTGTGCCTCCCTCCGCGACTCACTCGCGGGAAAATGAACGGCCCGCCGGATGGGCGGGCCGGTTTGAACGCTCAGTCCAGTCCGATGATCGGCTTGTACGGTGTGGGGAACAGGGCGGTGAGCGCCTGTACCTTTTCCTTTACTTTTGCCAGATATGCATCGTCCTCGGTATGTTTCAATGCATCCACGATCAGGTCCGCCACCTGCTCCATCTCCGCTTCCTTCATGCCGCGGGTGGTCAGCGTCGGGGTACCGATCCGGATACCGCTGGCGATCATGGGCTTGTTCTGGTCGAACGGGATGGTGTTCTTGTTGGCTGTGATGCCGGCCTTGTCCAGCGCCAGTTCCGCGTCCTTGCCGGTGAGGCCGATGGCGGTCACATCAACCAGC
>DAINNF010000243.1:0-2206 GCA_036736005.1 Acidobacteriota bacterium | reverse complement strand
CACCGGAACCTCGGTCTCATGATTGATCAGGGACAGTTCCGAGAAGATCTGCTGTACCGACTCAACGTTATCTCACTGACCATTCCACCGCTTCGTGAACGGCGGGAAGATATCCCGCTGCTGTTGGAGGAGTTCACCGAAATATTTTCCCATGAAATGAACATACCGGTTCGGGGATTCTCCCATGCTGCCTTCCAGAAACTGTGCGCCTATCGGTATCCCGGCAATATCCGGGAACTGAAAAACATTGTACAGCGGGCACTGGTCCTGAACCGGGGTGACGTCATTGAGCAGGTGGATGTCAGTGGACCGGAACCGGAAACACTTGTACCGGACCAGACACGAAACATGAACGAAGCGGTTGAAGACATGGAACGTCAGATGATTCAACAGGCCCTGCATGAATCCGGTCATGTCAAGGTCCGGGCCGCAAAACTTCTGGGAATCAGTGAACGGAATCTCCGCTACAAAATCAAAAAATACCAGTTGGAAGATCCCGGGGAGGATGGAGATGTGTAACAGAATCTGCATAGCGGTTCTCACGGTCCTGATCCTCTGGTATCCGCTGTCGGCCGCAGAGCCTGATGGGGAGTTGAAAATCTACCGGTACGATATCAATACCGAAACCGAGGTGACCGGAACCTTGAATGATGTTCATGAAGCCCACTGGTATGATGCGAAAGAACCCAATCTGCTGGCCACATTGAAAACGGATGACGATTCATCTCTTATCGTGGACCTGGGAATGAAATCACTTTATAAACAGGATATTGAAAACGGTCAGCGTGCCACCATACTGGGATCACGCTTCGAAGTGGATGCGCAGTCGCATCTGCTGGCCCGAACGGTTAAAGTCGAAAACAGCACAACCGTTCGCGTTCGCGATGCCCGCGGGGTCCCCCACTGGCTGGACCACGGCAGCCGCATTCACAGACAGAGTTTTCATTATCGAATGAATCGGATGCGTCGCCGCTGAAGGCCCGCCACTCTCTGTGACAATTACCTCCCCAACACACCGCCATTGAATCCCGGCATTGTTTCCCGTATGATGTGCGCATATTTTGCTTTGTTCTTTGACGTGGAGGAGAAATGAAGAAGATTGTGGTTCTGGCCAAACAGGTTCCGGACACGGCGAACGTCACAGGTGACGCGATGAAGCCGGACGGAACGGTGAACCGGGCGGCTTTACCCGCCGTCTTCAATCCCGAAGATCTGAACGCACTGGAGATGGGATTAACCATCGGCGAGCGTCTGGGGATGGAAGTCCATGTGGTAACCATGGGACCGCCGGGGGCGGTAAATGTACTGAAACATGCACTCTACATGGGTGCCGATCACGTATGGCTGGTGACCGACCGGAAATTTGCCGGAGCGGACACCCTGGCGACCTCAAAGGTCCTGGCCGCCGCCATCCGGAAGCTGGGTGATGTGGAACTGGTGCTGGCGGGACGACAGGCGATCGATGGCGACACCGCACAGGTTGGACCTCAGGTGGCTGAAAAACTGGACTTTAACCAGGTCACCTATGTAAGCGGTCTGCTGGAGGTTTCGGAGAACAATCTCATGGTGGAACGGGACGGGGAAACCCGGACCGAGGTCATCCGCACCGCTTTTCCGGTCCTGCTGACGGTCACCGGGTCTGCAAACGAACCCCGTTATCCGAACGCCCAGCGTATGCGCCGGTATTTTCGCGTTTCAGCCGGAGAGCCCGGTGAACATGACGCCACCATTCCGGTTCTGACCCAGGCCGATCTTGAACTTCCCGAACCGGAATGCGGCCTGACAGGAAGTCCGACGAAGGTACACAAAATCAAGTCCATCACACTGACAGGTACGGACCTGCAACTGTTCAATCCGGAAAAGACGGGAATCCAGGAACTGGTCCGCAACATCATGAAAGACTACGTGGAGGTGGAACGATGAAAACAGCCGTGTTCATTGAGAAGAACCCGGTTACCAACCGCCTCCGGGACGTTTCCATGGAGCTGACCTGGAAAGCGCGCTCCCTCATGCAGGACCACAAAGGTGACGTGGTGGGCCTGTTCGTCGGGGACCGGCTTCCCGAAGATACCGATCGCTTGTTTGACTATGGCATGGACCGGCTGATCCGGTTTGAAGACAACCGGCTGGAACATCTGCATTCTATTGCATTCAAACATGTGATCAAGGGGATGATCGAACAGGAAACCCCGGACTTCGTGCTGTT
>DAINNF010000242.1:0-2264 GCA_036736005.1 Acidobacteriota bacterium | reverse complement strand
TCCACGCTAATGGACAGACGATTTCGAGTCGCCCCCGTTCGTCCACTCCGGCACCCCTCCGCTCAGGGGTTTCTTCGGTTCTGAAAGAACTGCTGAATCAAAGCACCACATTCGTTTTCCATTACCGGGCCTTCAATGCGAAACGCGTGATTCAGGTTCAGACTGTTGATCCAGGAAAGGTGTCTGGTGATACCCGCACGGGTATCCGGAGCTCCAAACACCAAACGCCCGATTCGAGCGTGAATCAGGGCGCCAAAGCACATTATACATGGTTCCAGCGTGACATAAAGGGTGAATCCGGTGAGCCGGTAATTTCTGGTGAAGGCTGCAGCAGAGCGCAGTGCCATGATTTCCGCATGGGCGGAGGGGTCATTCGATGAGATGGGCTGATTATAGCCCTGACCTGCCAGAACACCCTCAGGGGACACCACGACCGCCCCGATAGGCACTTCGTCATGGTCAAAGGCCTGTTCGGCCTCTTCCAGCGCCAGTTTCATGAAGTAGGTATCCTGCTGGTTCATGATTGTTTCAGAGGGTAGCTCAGGGAGAATACGACATTGCCCTCGTCATTGGCCGTAAGACTCAGTTTGCCGCCCGCCTCGGTTACCAGCCAGTAGGCAAATGTCAGACCTGAACCCGGGGCATTGGCTCGTGTACCGTGGCCGGCTTCAAGCATCTGTTCGAAAGGACTATCCGTGCAAAGAGCTGGTCCCGAATTCCGGATTCGAATGTCAAGATAGCCGTCCCGGTCAGTGGAAGCGGAAACGGCAATTTGACCTCCATTACATTCGCCCAGGGTATCGATGGCGTTATCGATAATGTGCATGATTGGCTCAACGAGCAGGTAGGGACGGACAACAACGGGAGGCATGTGATCAGGCAGTTGTTGTTCCCACTCAATAGAACGTTTGAATGTCAAATTTGTCATGTAGAATGCGTGAAGTTCCGCCACAACCTGCCTGAATTGGAGTGGGGTTGTCTCATGGGTGTGGTCCAGCCATCGGAAGATCTGATCAAAATTACGCAACTGTTCGTTCAACTGGTCACTGGCATCCAATACGCGGCCCGTGCTTCGTTTTATCTGACTGAGCAGTCGTTCGACCATACCCGGATCGGTGAGTTCGGTTGATTCTACGTATTGAATCATGAGTTCCGTCCGGGAACGGATTCCGCTCAAGGGACTCCTGAGGTTGTGAATGTGACCTTCAACGTGCCTGCGCATTCTGTTCAACAACGCGGTATGTGCAGACCGGAGCATCGGGAAGGAGTCATGCTCATCTTCTTTCCCGAGAGACGTAACCGTGAGTCGGTCACCGCAACGCCGGCAGAAATAGACCATTCCATTGAAGGGAAACGTCAGCTCAAGTGAGTCGGGTTCCCTTGTCAGAATCTTCTGAAGTACAGGCTTCCAGGGATGGATGGTTTCTTCCAGAGATTCGAGGTTTTGAACAGGAAACGTAACCGACTTTGCCATTCCCGTATTCTATCACAAATCGAAAATGGAGGAGGTGTCATGAGGGGCTTATCTGACTGTGATACAATAAGCTGGGGGTGAGATTGAGAATATTTCTGGCTTTTGGCAGCAACATCGGAGATCGGATCGAACAGCTTCGCAAGGCTGAGATGATGATCCGGTTGAATGGTATGCAGAAGGACTCGTTTTCCAGTCTTTATGAGTCCCGTCCGGTGGATGTGGAAGAGCAGCCGCTCTTTGTCAATGCCGTGGGTTGCTATGAAACACGACTGGATCCTTTTTCCCTTTTGCGCACATTGCAGAGGATCGAAACGGAAATGGGTAGAGAACGGGAAGGGCGAGTAAAGGGGCCCCGATGCATTGATATTGACCTTCTCTTCTATGGAAGTTGTGTCATTCAAACAGATCAGCTGAAGGTTCCACACCCCGCTTTCCATTTGCGGGAATTTGTTTTGCGACCGCTTGCCGAGTTGGACCCTGCTTTCGTTCCCCCTACCATGAATGGTCGAAGCGTGGAGGAGTTGCTGGCCTTATGTCCGGATCAGGTAAGTAATCCGGTCATGTTGGATGTCCCCCCATTCAAATAGAATGGCCGGCGATAGGCCGGCCATCCGGAAGAACACAGGGTTTAAAGAATCAGCGGCAGATCCCTCTCTCGCTTTTCTCGATGAAATCGGCGAAATAGAGAACTTCAGGGATGTGTGGAAATTCCCGTCTCATTTCAGCCAGTGCATCAGCCATTTGGAGTTTGCGTCTCAAAAGGATCCGATACGATTTCTTCAAAGCACCG
>DAINNF010000241.1:0-2274 GCA_036736005.1 Acidobacteriota bacterium | reverse complement strand
GGGGGCTGAAGGCATTCGTGTGGATGTGATCACGCTGGATGACTTTGTCCGGGATAACCCGGGTATCCGCATGCCTGACGCGGTGAAAATCGATGTTGAGGGAGCGGAGTACGGGTTGTTGAAGGGCTCGGAGGAATTGATCAGCAGGGCAAAGCCGGCACTGTTTCTGTCCACCCATGGACCCGAGGTCTACCGGCAATGTCTGGAGTGGCTGGATGACCACGGATACGTGTCCCGCCCGATTGTGGGTACCGGCGAGGAGAAGTTTACCTGTCTTCTGTGCGTGGCAAAATAACCGGTTACGCTGTCCTGAATCTTGCCGAAAAATCCATCATGCACTACCATCAGATCATGGAATACTGGATTACCGCCTACGGATACTGGGTTGTCCTGTTCGGGACCATCCTGGAAGGGGAGACCATTGTACTGATTGCCGGCTACCTGGCCCATCAGGGCTACCTGGACCTGGCAATGGTCATCGGCATGGCCGCAACCGGCGCGATCATCGGGGACCATGCGTACTTCCTGCTGGGAAAATGGAAGGGGGAACAGTTCCTTCAGCGGCATCCCGGCTGGCGGAGGCGGGGAACCAACGTTCTGGCCCGGCTGGAACGTCACCAGATCAAGGTCATGCTGGGATTCCGCTACCTGTACGGGCTTCGCACCATTACCCCGTTCATGATGGGAATGACCGGTGTTTCACTCCTGCGGTTCAGCATATTCAACATCAGCGGGTCCGTGGTGTGGGCGGTGGTAATCTCCGTGCTGGGCTATGCATTCGGCAAGGGAGTGGCCACCGTATTCGAACGGGCCCACCGTTACGAGGCCTGGATACTGGGCATCATGGTCGGCGCCGCCTGCCTGCTCTGGCTCTACCATAAATGGAAGTCGGCACGAACAGAAGATGATTGTGAGAAATACGAAGGAGATACAGATGGGAAACCCGGTGAATGAACACAACTGTCTGGTGTGCGGAAAGCTTCGCAAACGGGCGGACCTGATTCCGGCTTCCGTTGTCCGTGCCGCCATTGCCGACCTGATCCGGGAATCAACCGGCAAATGGGATCCGGGCGGATTTGTCTGCATGGAGGATTACAACAACTTCCGTTACCTGTATGTGCAGAGGTTGCTGGAAAGGGAACGGGGTGATCTCAGTGAACTGGACCGGGAGGTTCTGGACAGTCTGTCACACTATGAACTGCTGAGCAGTTCGGAAAACGAGGAATTCGAGTCCGATCTGACGTTCGGTCAGCGCCTGTCCGACCGGATGGCGGCATTCGGCGGCAGCTGGACATTCATCATCAGTTTCGGTGCGATTCTGTTGTTGTGGATCGTGATGAACAGCGTGGTGCTGCTGCAGCGACCGTTTGATCCCTACCCGTTCATCCTGCTGAACCTGGTGTTGTCCTGCCTGGCGGCCCTGCAGGCGCCGATCATTATGATGAGCCAGAATCGACAGGAGGCCAAGGACCGGTTGCGTGCTGCGAATGATTATCAGATCAATTTGAAGGCGGAGCTGGAAATCCGTCATCTGCATCAGAAGATGGATCATCTGTTGAATCAGCAGTGGGACCGGATGAGTGAGATTCAGGAAATCCAGATGGACCTGCTGGAGGAACTGCGTCTGGCACGGGGCGGGAAGGGTCCGGCAAAGCGGGACGAATAGAGCACGCCACAGTTGGAATGTTGGAGTTGGATCGGGGGTAAAGGTGAGCGTGCAGAAATGATATCGGTATTCTCACGCCAACTCCAACCCTCAACCCGATTGCTTCAAGGCGAAAGCTCGGAGTGAACAGGCCACCTCTTGACGGCATGACGTTAAGACGTTATATTGTCAAAAAGACAGGAGAGGTGGGCTATGACGGCAACGAAGACAAAGCGGGCAACCATTTATTTTGAAGCGGACCTGCACAAAGCGCTGCGGATGAAGGCGGCGGAGACCGAGCGGTCCATGTCCGACCTGGTCAATGATGCGGTTCGGGACGCACTGGCGGAGGATGCGGAAGATCTGGCGGCGTTCTACGAGCGTCGGGAAGAGAAGCTGATCTCGTATGAACAGATGGTGCGGGACCTGAAACGCGATGGCCGCCTATAGCATCTACTTCAAACGCTCGGTTCGAAAAGACCTGGGTAGCATTCCGAAAAAGGATCTGGTGCGCATCCTGGACCGGATCGCCCGGCTGGCGGAAGACCCCCGGCCACCGGGATGTGAGAAGCTGACCGCCGACGAAAAATACCGGGTGCGGCAGGGCCGGTACCGCATTGTGTATTCGG
>DAINNF010000240.1:0-2291 GCA_036736005.1 Acidobacteriota bacterium | reverse complement strand
GCCTGCAGTACATGGCTCAAATCCGCACTGCCGTCTTCGGTTTCCGGCGTTCCTACGGCGATGAAAATCAGATCGGATGCCTGCACCCCTTCCTTCAGGGAAGTGGTAAACCGGAGGCGGTTTTTCCCGGTGTTCTTCATGACCAGTTCCGTCAGGCCGGGTTCATAGATGGGAATGGCGCCCTCATTCAGTCGGTCAATCTTCTCCTGATCCACGTCCACACAGTAAACGGTGTTGCCGCTGTCTGCGAAGCAGGTGCCGGCCACCAGGCCAACGTAGCCGGATCCAATCACACATACGTGCATATGTCCTCCTCAATCGGCATCGCCTGGGTTGCAGGATTTCCCGGATCGTTTTGGTCAACCGATGCCGAACTGATTATACTGCTGTCAGTTGGGTGCGTCAATTTGTGGATTTTGATCAAGTTCACGGGCTGACGTATAATGCGGGTATGAAGAAGATGACGGACACGCTTCCGGTGCCGCCGGAGGGCATTCTGTGTGACCTTGACAACACACTGGTTGATACGAAGGAGAGAGATTACCGGTCGTTTGTGGACGCGGCCGGAGCTTTCGGTATTCCCGTGCGATCCTACAGGGAATTTCAACGTCGTCGTCTGGCCGGCTGGTCGTCAAAGAAAATCGGGCTTGAGTGGAAAACAGACTGGCAGTCTGATCACGATCTGCAGCAGTTTCTTGATCTGCGACACCGGTATCTGGACAGGGAGGACGGGATGCACAGCGACTGTCTGTTTGACGGTGTTCAGGAGGCATTGAAGACGCTGCACGACGCGGGAATTCCATTGGCTGTGGCCACCCTTCGACATGCCAACGGACAGACCAGGCGGGAACTGGAGCGGTTGGGCATCGCCCGGTATCTGACGCACGTGGTGACGGCGGACCAGGTTTTTGACGAGGCGGACCGGGATTATCGTCCGGAGTATGATTCGCTGGTATATTTCAAAGGACTGGTGTTGAAGCGGGCGTGCCGCATGATGAACAGCACTATCGGGAAAACGGTTTTTGTGACGGATACGCGTTTTGACCTGGAAGCCGCCCACACGCTTTCCATGCCTTCGGTCGGGGTCCGTTGCGGCTATGCCTCGGACGACATGCTGGCGGACTATGCATGGGAAATTCTGGAAAGTTTTGCCGATATCCCGGCGCGGCTTCTTCCTTCCTGATCACTACTCAATTGAAGGTGGGGCATCGACGGGATGATTGGTCCAGAGCCGGTAGCGGTCTCCCTGCCACAGCAGGGTCCCGTTGAACGGCGCTGGGCGCATACTCCGGATAGACTGCATCAGCAGCACCCGCTGATTGCCTTGCCAGAGTTTCCCCAGTAGCCGGGGACGGATAATGGTGGGTGCGTGGTCGATTTCGGAGGGGAGTGTTTCCCGGTCTACTTTTGTTTCCATGGGATGAATTCCGGTATAGAGCACCAGTCCACGCGGCGCATAACCATCCATGATCACGAGATTTCCCGGTAGAACGGCTTCATTCACGGCTTTTCCCAGTGCCTTTGCCGTTTTCAGATAATGTTCCGGACGGTGATCCGTAAGCATGAAAAGCAGGACAAACACGAGCGTGACGCGCGCCGCATTGGTGAGTGCAAATGTGGTCGGCCGGTGAACCAGCAGAAACAGCACGGCTGCTCCAATCGCGGCAACCGCCGCCAGCAGAATCAGAGCGGATGCCTCCGTCGGGTCCGTCATGGGAATCATGGTGATGGCGGCCGTCAGGATACCGGCTTCCAGCAGCGCCGCGAGCCGTCCCACCATGGGGAATGCTTTGTCTGAGAGAAAGCGCGCCCCGAGAATGGCCGCGGGGGGCATCATCGGAAGGATGTAGAGGATCAGTTTGCTGGACGGAATGGTAAAAAAGAGGAGGGGGAATACCAGTGCGGCCAGCAGGAATCGGCTGTCCGGGTTGTCCCGTTTCTGCCAGGCCTGGATTACACCGCCGGTAATGACGACAATCCATGGCAGACAGGCCAGGGGAAACCGGATCAGATAGTAGGCGTGCGAAACCGGATGTCCCAGACCGTGGGAAGACAACCGGCTCAGCATCTGTTCTACAACGATGTACTGGAACGCACCGTCAACGGTCAGAAAGACGGCAATGGGCCACCAGAAGCCCATTATCAGAAACACCATGATGGGCAGCGGTCGGATCAGTTGTCTGATATCGTGCAGGGAGCGTTCCCAGATGCCGAGGATCAACAGGATACCGGCAATAAGCAGCAGACCGATGGGCCCCTTGGTCATGGCGGCCAGTCCCAGTCCGATCCAG
>DAINNF010000239.1:0-2295 GCA_036736005.1 Acidobacteriota bacterium | reverse complement strand
GAGGAAGGCGTTGGGGTTTCAAGCCAGGAAAGCGATTCAATCACTTGAAACAGGGTCCAGGCTGGGTCGACTGATCGGTTACCCCGAAGAAGGTTCTTTGGAAAACAGTTGAAGAGTCCGGATCGGTGATACCATGAAAGAACGTCAAAGAAGACTTCACCCGTTTTCTCAGTTGAGTGTCCGGGTACAGCTGGCTGAGAAGGGCGTGGCGGATTATCGAACGGCGAATAAACGGGAAGGCGGCTGAATGGTGCAAGCAGACGGATCGCGTCCCTTCAGGGGGCCATTGTTCATTGTAGGCCTGTCGAGAAGTGGAACCACACTGTTGAGAGAGCTCTTGAACCAACACTCGAAAGTCAGTCTGCATCCCACAGAAAGCCGTTTTATCCCGAAGCTGTTCGAGCGCTTCGGCCGGGATCCCTGTATGGACACCAGGGTTCGGAAGGCAGCACTGGCATCGTACATCCTCCATGTCGCATTTGTTCAGACGGGCGGAAAAGGAGACGCCGGCTTTGATGAAGAACAATTCATCCGGGAAGCAGATTTCGGTTCCTGGCAAAGTATACTGGAGTATGTTTTTCGAAAGAAGCCGCCTGAAACCGTCGGAATGGACACCATCTGGGGAGACAAAACCCCAACCTACCTGCGATACCTGCCGCTGTTGAAGAGCCGGCTTCCGGAAGCGAAGTTCATTCATATCATTCGTGATGTCCGGGACCGGACGCTGTCTGTGCGGAGAACCTGGAAGAAAAGCCGTTTGCGTTCGGCGTACCAATGGGTAACGGAATTGGAACAGGCCGTGGATTATCGTGAACGGTATCCGGGAGATTACCTTGAGGTGTACTACGAGGAGCTGCTTCAGAATTCCCGGGAGACACTCCAGAAGATATGCCGGTTCCTTGGAATTGATTTTGAGGAGGACATGTTACAACTGGCCCGTCCTGTCACCTATTTCGGCAACGCACAGGGAAGACTGGATATCAAATCGGATAATCTCGGAAACTATGAACAGAAGATGAGCATGAGGACGATCAGGCGAGTTGAAGAAATCGCATACCCGATGATGGTGGCGCATGGGTACATACCAAAACATGCAATGCGACATCGCCCATTGGGTCGATGGCATCTTGCATGTCTGAGAGTTGCGGATCGTCTGAAGCTTGTCTGGTTCAATATGAAATATCATGGGCCTGTCAGGGGGATTCAGTTTTCTTTTCAGGTGTGGAAAGTTGATTCTGTCACACTGGACAAGGAAGATCCTTCATGAATTCACGGTTACCCGCCATCTGCAACAATGACACAGAGGACACTTTCCCCTTTTTCGGGGAACCGTACGGAAGACATCAGTCGCGATTAATCACAAGGGTTTACGACGGGATCTGCGGGAAAACTATGACTTGAGTACCGCAGCTTCCAACGATATCCTATAAGCGACAGGGCGAAGGGTGAGTGTACATGCGTCAGGATGGTAAACTGTTTCTTGTATTCACAAGAGATGGGCGGTTGGGTAAATGAAGAAGATACTTGTGATTATGGGCACCCCTCGTACTTGAATTTCGTAAACATGGTTCCGCGTTTTGTGCTGAAGTGTGTTTTACCGGTCAGCATTCAAAGCTGGCGACCGATCTACTGGAGTTTTTCGGCATCAACCCCACCCATGAAATGGACCTGATGAAGCCGGGTCAGTCCCTGTCTGATCTGACATCAGAGGGGTTGAAACGGATTGCCCCGATCATTGCCGGGTCCAGTCCTGACATGCTGCTGGTTCAGGGAGATACGGCCACCGCATTTTTCAGTGCGCTGGCTGCGTTCTACGGAAAGATACCGGTGGGCCATGTGGAGGCCGGTCTCCGCACGAAAGACCGGTATGCACCATTTCCCGAAGAGATTTACAGGCGATTGATCGGACAGCTGGCTACCTTCCATTTTGCACCCACCAGGCGTTCCGAACAGAATCTGAAGAATGAAGGCATAACGGGAAACATTCACGTGGTGGGGAATACCGTTGTGGATGCACTGCGCCACACACAGGAACGTATCGGGGCCGCGGGTTCCGGATTGGCCCATCGTGTTCACTCACTGGTGGACCCTTCGAAACGGCTGCTTCTCATCACCATACACAGGCGGGAAACCATTGGGAGTCGGTTGGAAGAAGTATGCGATGCGATACGGGTACTGGCAGAATCAAACGCCGGTATCCAGATCCTCATTCCGGTGCATCCCAACCCGGAAATCCGAAACACCGTCTACTCCACTTTGAACGATACAGACAGGGTTCAGCTGATCGAGCCGGTC
>DAINNF010000238.1:0-2380 GCA_036736005.1 Acidobacteriota bacterium | reverse complement strand
CCGGCTCACCCGGGGTGATTTTCTCGGTGAAGGCCTCTTCCTGGACGACAGCCTCCACGGCACCTCCGCACGTGCATTGACCGATCTGCGGTATGTGGAACTGACCCGGGACCGGATGGCGTTTCTGAAACGGAACCGACCCCATATCTACTATCACATGGTGGAGGGCATTTCCCGGCTGTTGAGCCGCCGACTGGCCAGTTCCAGTGAAAAACTGGTGGGCCGTGTTTCGGACTATCATGCGGCGGGTTATCGGATGGAGCATGATCTGCTGGGTGAACGGGGTGTTCCCGCCTCGGTCTATTACGGCGTTCAGACGCTCCGAGCGGTGGAGAACTTCTCCATCACCGGCATTCCGATCCATCACTATCCCAACCTGATCCGGGGCCTGGCCCTGGTAAAACAGGCGGCGGTGCGGGCCAACCGGGAACTGGATCTGCTGCCGGAAGACGTGGCGGATGCCGTTGACAGGGCCTGCGAGGACATCGTGGAGGGCAAACTCCATCGGCATTTTGTGGTGGACGTGATCCAGGGAGGTGCCGGTACCTCCACCAATATGAACGCCAACGAAGTCATTGCCAACCGGGCCCTGGAAAAGATGGGGCGAAATCCCGGTGAATACGATATTGTCCATCCCAACAACCATGTCAACCTCTCCCAGTCCACCAACGATGCCTATCCAACCGCCCTGAAACTGGGCCTGATCCTGTCCATCCAGGACCTGGAGGCAGGCATGAGCCATCTCCGGGACGCGTTCCGGGCCAAGGAGCAGGAATTCGCGGATGTGATCAAAATGGGCCGCACCCAGCTTCAGGACGCCGTACCCATGACGCTGGGCCAGGAGTTCGGCGCTTATGCCACCATGCTGGACGAGGACATTGCCATGCTGGGCAAAGCCACCGCGCTGCTTACCGAGATCAACATGGGCGGTACGGCGATCGGCACCGGTATCAACGCCGATCCGGACTACGGCCCGCTGGTGGTGAAACACCTGCGCGACGTGTCGGGCATTCCCGTCGTACTGTCCGAGAATCTGGTGGAAGCCACGCAGGATACCGGTGCATTCGTTCAGCTCTCCGGTGTGTTCAAACGGATCGCGGTCAAACTGTCCAAGGTGTGCAACGATCTGCGGTTGCTGTCCTCCGGGCCACGGGCCGGGTTGAACGAAATCAACCTGCCGCCCATGCAGCCGGGATCGAGTATCATGCCGGGGAAGGTCAATCCGGTGATCCCGGAAGTGGTGAACCAGATCGCGTTTCAGGTGATCGGAAACGACCTGGCGGTGACCATGGCTGCGGAAGCGGGACAGTTGGAACTGAACGTGATGGAGCCCATTATTGCGTTCAACCTGTTCCAGTCCATTGACATCATGCGAAACGGCATGATGGTGCTCGCCGACAGGTGCATCAGCGGTATTACCGCCAACCGGGAGGTCTGCCGGAACTATGTGGAAAACAGCATCGGCATCGTGACCGCCCTGAACCCCTATATCGGGTATGAAAACAGCACGTCTATTGCCAGGGAAGCGCTGGAAACCGGCCGGTCGGTGACCGAGCTGGTGCTGGAGCGTGGACTGCTCACCCGGGAACAGATCGAAGACATCCTGTCACCGGAATCCATGATCCGGCCGCGGCATTTTCCGGAGGAGAAAACACCGGGAACGGATGACGCGTAAACGGATGGCAGGGATACAAATGCGGTTGACAAGAAAGCAGAAACCGGTACAATACCATTCGCGAAGGGAGATGAAATATGGATAAAGAAAAGACCCGCGAATTAATGGACAAGTCTCTTGAGTTCATCAAGGAAACATCGGTGAAAATCCGGAAGCAGGCACGGCGCCGCTGGCGGATTTCCAATCTTCGGCTGGAAATTTCCAGTCTGAAGCACCAGATGGGTCTCATCCAGAAGGATCTCGGAAAATACATTTACGAGGCCACCAAAAGCGACTCCCTCGACAACGAGAAGTATGAAGAGTTCTTTATCAAGCTGGGCGCCATTGAAGAGAAGATCGAAGAGAAGCAGGAGCTGATTCAGAAGATCGAGGACGAAGCGTTGCGGGAAGAATCGGAGACGCTGGTGGCAACCGGAGAGGATGAGGAAGAGATTCGTCAGTATCAGGCAGGGGATGACGCCCCGGCTGATGAGGACGAGAAAAAGAAGATCGACGACGAATCGGAGATTGCAGGCAAAGACTGATTACTGTGGGGCTATGGCGCAGCTGGGAGCGCGCTACACTGGCAGTGTAGAGGTCACGGGTTCGATCCCCGTTAGCTCCACCATTTTTACCTAATAGAGCCAGTCGTTTACAGCGGCTGGCTTTTTTCTTCCCTCAAAACTTCCCTCAAAAAGATGTGGCTTCTCAAACTCTTGGCAACGG
>DAINNF010000237.1:0-2383 GCA_036736005.1 Acidobacteriota bacterium | reverse complement strand
GCGGGTATCTCCGCCATGGTCCTGAACCGGTTCACGATGGGTCTGCCGTCCACAAATGACCAGATGTACCGGTCAAAGCTGCCGTACTCCTGCTGGACCTCCAGGAAACAGCGGGCATTGTTGACCGCAGACCTCACCTTCTGCCGGTTTCGAATGATCCCCACATCCTGCAACAGTTTCCGGATCTTCTTTTCATCATATCGCGCCACTCGTTCCGGATCAAAATGATCAAAGGCGGCCCGGTAGCCCTCCCGGCGTTTCAGGATGGTAATCCAGCTCAACCCCGCCTGGGCCCCTTCCAGTACAAGAAATTCAAAATGCTTCCGGTCGTCATGTACCGGTACGCCCCATTCTTCATCATGATATTTCACATAGAGCGGATCGGTTCCGCACCATTCACAGCGTTTCACCATGGCTGCCTCCCGGTTTGCGGTCTGGGACAGATTCATTGTACATCAGGAAGCCGGGCAAACCGGATGATTCACTTTGAGATGGGAGCCGCCGACTAGTATACTGGTATCAACAATTCAACAGGAGCCGGGCGGAAAGCGCCCGCAGGAGGACATCCATGTTTTCACGTGAAACTTACATTGAGCGTCGCAGGCAACTGAAATCGTCTCTGGATTCCGGTATCCTGCTCTTTCCGGGCAACACCGAAAGCCCCATGAACTATGCAGACAATCCTTATCATTTCCGGCAGGACAGCACCTTTTTGTACTATTTCGGTATCGATAACCCGGACCTGAACGCCATTATCGACCTGGACGAGGGTAGCGAAATCATTTTCGGAGACGAGCTGACCATCGACTATATTGTCTGGATGGGCGACCTGCCCACAATCGCTGACCGCGCTGCTCGTGTGGGTATTTCGGACACCCGTCCTTCCGGCGACCTGAAAGACCTGCTCGGGAAAGCCGTGAACCAGGGTCGCACCGTTCATTTCCTGCCGCCCTACCGGGCAGAACACAAACTGGCACTGATGGAACTGCTGAATGTTCACCCGGACAAGGCGGCCGAATCTGCGTCTGTTCCGTTCATCAAAGCCGTGACCGCCATGCGATCCGTCAAATCGGCGGAAGAAATCAGGCAGATCGACGAAGCTGTCAGTATCTCGGTGGACATGCATGTGGCCGCCATGCGGATGGTACGACCCGGCATGAAAGAATCCGCCATCGCGGCCGAGGTGGAACGGATCGCCCAGGCGGAAGGGGGACAGTTGTCCTTCCCGGCGATCGCCACGAAAAACGGACAAACCCTGCACAACCACTACCACGGGAACGTGCTGGCGGATGGCGATCTGTTCCTGTTGGACACCGGCGCGGAGAATGCCATGCATTACGCGGGGGACCTGACATCCACCTTCCCGGTGAGCCGGACCTTCACCGATCAACAGAAGCTGGTCTATGAAATCCAGGTGGCATCACAGATCGCGGCTGTGGAAACACTGGCACCGGGCACACCCAACCGTGACGTCCACTTCGCCGCCGCCCGTGTCATCGCGGAAGGCATGAAGGAAATGGGTCTGATGAAAGGAAATATCGATGATGCTCTGGAAGCCGGCGCCCATGCCCTGTTTTTCCCCCATGGGATCGGCCATATGATGGGCCTGGATGTTCATGACATGGAAAACCTGGGGGAACAATATGTGGGGTATGCCGAAGGAGAGGAACGGAGTACCCAGTTTGGACTCAAATCTCTCCGTCTGGCGAAACCACTGAAGCCGGGATATGTCCTCACCATTGAGCCCGGTATTTATTTCATTCCACAACTGATCGATCTGTGGCGGTCCAGGGGACTGCACAAGGATTTTCTGAACTATGATGCGATTGAAGATTGGAAAAACTTCGGGGGCATCCGGAATGAGGAAGATTATCTGATCACGGAAACCGGCAGTCAGCGACTGGGTAAACCCAAACCCCTGACTGTTGATGAAGTGGAAGCGTTGCGGAACAACTGAGGAACGGTCTGTAACCAATGACAAGAAAAGGACATGAAACGAACATGAGTACACATGGAAGCGTACGCCTGATCTGTGCGTTCATCCTGATGGGCTTCATTCTTGTGCTCCCGGTGGCTGCCGCCGGGACTGCGCATCCATCCGAAACCCGGCCTGCCCGGGTTATCCTGAATCTCACAGCGGATCCTGCAACCAGCCAGGCCTTCTCCTGGCGGTCGGCGGAAAATACCGGAAATGCACAGGTCCAGATCATGAGGGCCCCGGCAGCCCCGATTGATCCGTCCGATGCAGTTGCAACGCCGGCCACAACCATCCCGCTTGCCCTCAGCAACGGGACGGCGGTTTTCCACCACAACGCCGTTGTCTCGGAACTGGAACCGGACACACTGTATGCCTACCGCGTCGGAAACGGCACCGTCTTCAGCG
>DAINNF010000236.1:0-2399 GCA_036736005.1 Acidobacteriota bacterium | reverse complement strand
GTTATCCATAGCGGTAATCCGGGATGGAGAGGTTTTCTGGCATCAGGCATTCGGGGTGAAGAGCCTGGACACAGGTGAAGCGATGACGGACGATACAGTGTTCGAAGCTGCCTCACTATCCAAGCCGATGTTCAGTTATGCCGTGATGAAACTGGTCGAAAACGGAAAGCTGGATCTGGACCGGCCGCTTCTGGACTATGTGGATGACGCCTATATCGAGAAGTCCTTCTGGGGGCGGAAAATCGATGACGAGCGTCTGCGGAAGATCACGGCCCGGTTGGTGATGTCCCATCAAACCGGATTTCCCAACTGGCGGCGCCGCAGCGAAGGGTTGAAGATTGAATTTGAACCGGGTCAGAGGTTCGGGTATTCCGGAGAGGGCTTTGGCCTGCTGCAGCGGGTGGTGGAAAAGATTACGGGTGAACCGCTGAATGATTTTATGAAGCGGTCGGTTTTCGAACCACTGGGCATGATGCACAGCAGCTATGTGTGGCAGCCGGAATTTGATACCCTGACCGCCTTCCCGCACAATGCGATGATGAAGGCAGGACAGAAACGAAAGCCGAAACGGGGGCATGCGGCGGCCTCGTTGCATACGACGGCAACGGACTATGCGCGGTTCCTGTGTGCCATTCTGAACCATACCGGGCTCAGTGCTGAAAGCGTGAAAACCATGCTGACACCGCAGGTGGCGGCGCACCCGGAACGAACCGAACTGGTGCAGTGGGGTCTGGGGATCGGCCTGGAATTGGGTCATGATCAACCCTTCATCTGGCACTGGGGCGATAACGATGATTTCAAGGCGTTTTTCATGGCGGACCCGGACACAGGAAACGGTGTCGTTTACTTTACCAACAGCAACTATGGCCTCGCCATCCGGGA
Organism: Acidobacteriota bacterium; assembly: GCA_036736005.1. Classification (GTDB taxonomy): domain Bacteria; phylum Acidobacteriota; class Holophagae; order Thermotomaculales; family Thermotomaculaceae; genus DAINNF01. The sequence continues at coordinate 1,517 of DAINNF010000236.1, read as the reverse complement.
CCAGATTGTGAACATGATATTGCCCGGCGAACACGCTGTAATCAGCTCCGGGACATTGGAACGCTATGGTGACGTCAACTCCAAACAGATGGAGTTGACACGACTGATGGTGAAGGAGGGGGTGGATGCCGCTCTGGCCCGCTTGGACGACATGAGAAAGACCACGGCCGCCCACGGGATTATCTCGGAAGGGGCCGTCAACAGTATGGGCTATTATTTTCTTGGAAAAGGAGATTTTGATTCCGCCATCAAGTTGTTCAAGCTCAATGTGGAGATGTTTCCGGATTCCTGGAATGTGTACGACTCCCTGGGTGAAGCGTACATGAAATCAGGCAGGAAGAACCTTGCGATCGAGAATTACGGGAAGTCACTGGAACTGAATCCCGACAATGAAAATGGCCGTAGAATCCTGACGGAACTGAAAGGGCGTTGACAGCCGCATTCAATTCGACACGCACGGACAAAAGTTGTACCATCAATATGTATAAGCAAAACCGCATGCGTGGGTGAGGGCAGGTATTCATCTTTCAGTTCGTAAGGAGCGCAGATGCGGAACCGCATCAAGGCTGTGGCAAAGTCTCCCTTTAAAACATTGCTGACATTTCTGGGCCCGGGTTTTCTGGTTACCGTGGGGTTTATCGATCCCGGTAACTGGGCGACCAATATCGAGGGTGGGGCCAAGTACCGGTATGACCTCCTGTGGGTCATCACGTTGAGCACGCTGATGCTGATCGTGATTCAGCATATGGCGGCCAAGCTGGGCATTGCCACGGGCAAGTCGCTGGCGGTCAATATCCGGGAGAATTTCAAGCCGAAGGTGGCGTTCTTTCTCGGGATCACCATTGTGCTGGCATGTGTGGCCACCGATGTGGCCGAACTGCTGGGCGGGGCAATCGGGTTCAACCTGTTGTTCCATTTTCCGTTATGGCTGGGCGCGCTGGTGACGGTGGTGCTGGAGGTCTTTCTGATTGTCAGTCAGCGGTATCACCGGATTGAAGCGATCATCATGGGTTTTCTGGGCATTATCGGACTTTGTTATATCATCGAAATTGTGATCGTGAAGCCGGACTGGGTCGCACTGGCACCAAAGATCGTGGTGCCGGAAGTGAACCGCGCCAGCATCTATACGGCGATGGCGATTCTGGGCGCTGTTGTCATGCCTCACAATATTTTCCTGCATTCGAACATCATCCACAGCCGGAAATGGGGACTCACCGATGGCGAGAAGATGGGATTGTTGAAGTATGAGCGGATGGATACGTCCATTGCCATGTTCATGGGATGGCTGGTCAATTCAGCCATGATCATTGTGGCGGCAGCGGTGTTTGCCAGGAACAACGTGGTTGTGGACAGTATCGAGCAGGCAGCGGATCTGCTGAAACCGTTGGCGGGGCCATTGGCCGGACTCCTGTTTGCGATCGCCCTGGTTGTTGCCGGTATCGGTTCCTCCGTCACATCTTCGATGGCTGAAGTCAATGTCATCACAGGGTTTCTGGGACACCCCGAAGATTCCAGGA
>DAINNF010000235.1:0-2400 GCA_036736005.1 Acidobacteriota bacterium | reverse complement strand
TCCCGAAGGGACAATTTGGAAACGGCCGCGTTCGGCCAGATGCCCCTGCTTGCGACCGGAGCAAGAAAGAATAGACCTTATGGTCATGAGTTTCGCCGCGCAGGAAGCGAAAAGGGGAAGGTGGTCATGCCCGGTCGTTTTAAGCAAGGATGTGGGGAGGTGAATTGGGGTAACCGAGTCGAGTTGCGTATCCCAATCGCAGGACCACGCAAAGCGTGGCGTCGGACGGCAAAGATGGGACACGCATGCTCGCATGCAGGTGGACCATTTTGCAGTTCGGCGTAAGCGAGACATCCTGTCTCGCGTTCGGCGAAGGGGATACGCCGACCTGACCTTATAAAACCTGCATGGCGTACTCTCACCACAAACTGATCAACCAAAAAGCGGGGCCGAATGGCCCCGCATCACAGCGAAAACTACCCGTCAGCTTACTACTTCAGGGAAGCATCCAGGTCGGCAATAATCTCATCGATATCTTCGATGCCCACGGACAACCGCACCAGTCCATCCGTGATCCCGGCCTGCTCCCGCAGCTCTTTCGGCATGCCCGCATGCGTCATAGACGCCGGATGCTGAATCAATGATTCCACGCCACCCAACGATACCGCCAGCTGACTGACCTTTACTGCGTTCATCATCTTTTTCCCGGCTTCAAGCCCGCCTTTCAACTCAAAGCTGATCATGCCGCCGGGACCGTGCATCTGCTTCTTTGCAATGTCGTATTGCGGATGGCTCTCCAGACCCGGAAACTTCACCCATTCCACCGCCGGATGGGCTTCCAGGAATGTTGCCGCCTTCATCGCGTTGTCACAATGGCGTTCCATGCGGACATGCAGCGTCTTGAGTCCGCGCGTCACGAGATAGGATTCGAACGGGGGGAGTACGCCACCCAGATGATTCAACACATACCGGCACTGCTTGTACTGGTCTTCCGTGCTCACCACAATCATGCCGCCCACCACGTCCGCGTGGCCGTTGAGAAATTTGGTCATGGAGTGGACCACGATATCCGCTCCGTGATCCAGCGGCCGCTGCAGAACGGGGGAGCAGAAGGTGTTGTCCACCACGAACAATGCACCGGCATCATGGGCCAGTTTCGCCACTTCCGCCAGGTCGGAAATCACCAGCGTGGGATTGCCGGGTGTTTCCACATATACGATTTTCGTTTCGGCACGAATGGCGGCTTTCACCGCGGCCAGGTCGGACGTATCCACAAAAGTCGCATCAATGCCCTGTCCGGACATCACGTTTTTCAGCAGTGTGGTAGTGGGCCCGTACACGGACTCGCTGCACACAATGTGACCGCCCTGCTTTACAAACGTGGCAAAGACGGTGTGAATGGCCGCCATACCGCTGGCGGTGGCCAGTCCCCTGTGCCCGTTTTCCAGGGTGGCAATGGCATTTTCCAGACCCTGAACGGTGGGGTTCAACATGCGCGTGTAGATGTAACCCGGTTCTTTGCCTGCAAACAGGGACGCACCGTGATCGGCGTTCCTGAACCGGAAGGTGGATGTCTGGTAGATCGGCGGTACAACCGCCATGGAGTCGTCCACACCCATCCCGGCATGGACACAGTTGGTATCAAACTTATGCTTCATCTGCTCTCCTTTGTTTTGATGATGTCCTTTTCGATGTCTCAGTGACCGCCGCAACCGCAACCACCGGATCCGCAGCCGCCGCTACCATGATCGTGGTCATCGTCATCGTCTTTGCTGCAGCCGGGTCCACCCTGCACCAGTACGCCTTCCAGGTAATGACGGACCAGCGTCTCGGCGGGCTGACCGTTGTCCATCACGTTGTCAATGACGTTCACGCCCAGCGACTGGAACGCGACTTTGGCCTTTTCGCCCACACCGCCAACCAACAAGGTGCGTACACCCTGGGCGGCAATCCACCGGGGCAGCACACCGGGTTGGTGTTCGGGTGGCTGAACAACTTTCTGTTCCACGATGTTGCCTTTCTCGGTATCCACCACGAACATGGCAAATCCGGGAGCGTGGCCGAAATGGGCGCAAAGTGTGTTGTCCGCCTCCACTGGCATGGCAATGGTCTGAATCCGCTGGGCCGGTTGTCCGTCCGGACCCGGATCGGGTACGGTCTTCCCGTCCGCCAGGGTCAACAACGGGGCCACGATGGGGTCAAACGCTTCCATTTCCTTGAACACGGACATCAGTTTGCCTTCATCCCCCGCCTGGAGGATTTTCGGGTTGATGGGAACGCTACCCAGGAACGGAACACCCGCTTCAGCGGCCATGGTTTCGCCGCCGTTGCCCGGGAACACCTCAACCATCCCGTTGCAATGAGGACAGGTAATGCCCCGCATGTTTTCCACGATACCAATCAGATCCAGGTTAAGCTTGCGGCAGAACGTAATGGATTTATGAACGTCTTCCACCGCCA
>DAINNF010000234.1:0-2445 GCA_036736005.1 Acidobacteriota bacterium | reverse complement strand
ATGACGGAAAAGAACCGACACCCGAAATTGTCTACAATTTCTTGCGGAAATTAATGTCGAGCGTGAATCGCAACGCCCGTATATCCATATTCCCCGGAATCTCAATCGTAATCGGCAGGGAGTAATGGTACGGGTCAATTCGGATGGGTGTGCCCGGGAATGCTTCGATGGTACCTGGCTGGTCGGCGTCCCCTTCTTCCGGCAATTCGGAGGATGCATCCAGTTCTTCCACGTCGTCTTCGGACATGGATTCATCCACCAGCTGCACTTCGTAGGAGTTGCTCAGATCTTCATCCCCCAGTTCTTCCAGATCGGCGGAGAAGGAGTCCGGGTAGGGCAGGTCGGACAGCTCGACGGAGTCCTCCACGCCCAGCACGTCCCCGTTTTCCACTTCGGAGACTTCGTCCACGCTGGAAACCCCTTCCTCGTCATCATCCGGCTGGGGGGCGCCCATCTTGGCCAGCTGTTCTTCCGCTACCAGTTCCTCGATCTCCACGTCATACTTGTTGGAAATGGCCACCAGTACGAGGCGCACCACTTCCCGCAAGGTTTCCAGTACGCCGTCACCGGTAATCGCGGAGGTCTCGAACCAGGGGGCCTTGAATTCGTTCAGGTCTTTGTCCATGTCCTTCACGTCCTGGATATTGGCCAGGTCGCGCTTGTTGAACTGGAGCACATGGGGCAGCTCTTCCAGCTCATGGCCCAGGGCACGCAGGTTGTCTTTCAGGTTCTTGAAGCTGTCCTTGTTGGCCTGCTTCATGTCGTTCTGCGAGTCGGCCACGAATACCACCGCGTCCGCGCCCTTCAACACCAGTTTCCGCGTGGCGTCGTAGAACACCTGGCCCGGCACGGTGTAGAGCTGGATCTTGGTGTTGAGTCCTTTCAGTTTGCCCAGTTCGATGGGCAGAAAATCGAAGAAAAGGGTACGGTCTGTCTGGGTGGCCAGCGAAACCATCTTGCCCTTTTTGTTCCGGGGAATATGTTTGTAGATATACTGGAGGCTGGTGGTCTTACCGCACAGGCCCGGTCCATAGTAGACAACTTTGACCGTAACTTCCCGGGATGTATAGTTGAAATTGACCATCACAAACTCCTCTTTTTAGGCAAATGTAGCATAAAATCGGGGGTTACCGCAAAAAAATCATTGCCGCATACTTGAATGAATGTTCATTCAGTTTTATAATTGAGCCACAATCACGATGCTTGTTAGGAGGAAACCATGCGCGAAGCAGTCATCGTTGCCGCGAAGCGGACCCCGATCGGGCGCGGCAAGAAAGGGTTACTGGCCAGGACAAGGCCGGACGACCTGCTGGAAAAGGCGCTTTCCGCGGCGCTTGCCCAGGTCGGCGAGTTTGACCGGAAACAGATTGAAGACGTATTGATCGGGTGTGCCTTCCCGGAAGCGGAACAGGGCATGAACGTAGCGCGTCTTGCCGCTATCCTGGCGGGGATTCCGGTGGAAGTGCCGGCGGCCACCATCAACCGGTTCTGCGGTTCCGCCATGACCGCCCTGCATGCGGCGACCCATGCCATCATGACCGGCAGTGGCGACATTTTCTTTGTCGGCGGTACCGAGAGCATGAGCGCGGTCCCTATGATCGGTAACACCTTCTCCCCCAACCCCCGGTTTATCGAAGGGGACTTCCCCGAAGTGTACGTTCCCATGGGCGAGACAGCGGAGCGGGTGATCGACCGGTATGACGACCAGTATGACCTGTCCCGGGAAGCCCTGGACAAATTCGCGTACGAAAGCCACCAGAAGGCCATCAAGGCCCAGGACGACGGCCGGTTTGCGGACGAAATCGTCAAGCTGGCGGTCAATCCGGCAGACGGCACCATCGAAGCGGTGGACAGCGCAAGCGATGTACCGGAAGGGTCCATCTACATGGAACATGATGAATGTCCTCGCCGGGACACCTCGGTGGAATCGCTGGGCAAGTTGAAGCCGGTGTTCCGTACAACCGGACGCTGCACCGCTGGCAACTCATCCCCCATCAACGACGGTGCTTCCATCATGGTGCTGATGTCCGCGGACAAGGCGAAGGAACTGGGTCTGAAGCCGATGGCCAAGGTCAAGGCCACCGCGGTTCGCGGTCTGGAACCGGAAGTCATGGGTCTGGGTCCCATCTATTCCAGCCAGCGGCTGCTGGATCGGGCCGGCCTGTCCCCGAAAGACATCGAATTGTGGGAAATCAACGAAGCGTTCGCGTCCCAGTCCATCGTATCGGTAGGAGAGCTGGGCATCGACATCGACAAGGTCAACGTGAACGGCGGCGCCATCGCACTGGGCCATCCGCTGGGAATTTCCGGTACCCGGATTCTCACCACGTTGCTGTATGAAATGATCCGCCGGGATGTCACGCTGGGCGTGGGCACCATGTGCATCGGCGGCGGACAGGGCATCGCGACCCTGCTGGAGCGGGTTTGAGCCCGATGACCGAAAGG
>DAINNF010000233.1:0-2455 GCA_036736005.1 Acidobacteriota bacterium | reverse complement strand
TCGGGATTCCATTACGATGGCATTGTTCTCGAGTTTGATATCGCACATGTAGACCCGGTCCGGATCGATGATGGCTGCGGTCATAGGCGATGTGGTGGCGAACTCGAATCGTTTCCAGCCATCGGTTCCGTCCCATTGGAATTCCCGGGTTTCTCCGCTTTCCAGTTCCGCGCGAACCGTTACCGGAAGCTGGAAATCGCCGCGGTTTTCCACGATAATCAGATTCCACCAGACTTTCTGCTTGTTCTCTTCCGTTTCCGGTCGCGCTCCGCTTTTCTCGTCGCTTTTGTCTTGTTCGACCGGTACAAAATCTTTCAATCCTCTCAGTTCAGGTTTGACGTAGGTGCGGGCACGCCGGACGGCATAGTCGATGTGATCCGTGGTGTTGACCATGCGATTCAGAAAGTCATAGGCCGTGTCTCCTGCGACTTCCTGAACCACACCCAGGAAATCCTCAGGTTTCGGATGTTTGAATTTGAATCGGTCAAAATAGGTGCGGAATATCTTCAGCAGCGTCTCCCGACCCACCATGTTTTCCAGGGTTCGGATGAAAATCTCCGGTTTGCTGTAGCTCAATGTCGAGTAACCGCCGGGAGAATACCGCCAGGCCGGCCGGCTGGGAGTATCCGGTCCTTTGTACATTGCGGTTGACAGTCTTGCGTTATCGTACGCACCGACTGTCAGAAACGGAAGGTCCGAAGCATTCCCGTAATGTCGTTCCATGGCGAAGGAAGTGGCAAATGAATTCATCCCCTCATCCATCCAGGCATCTTCAAATTCATTGGAGGCCAGCATGCCGTAGAAGTAATTGTGTCCGAATTCATGAATAATGGTCATTTCAGGAATACGGATACCAGCGGGAAGGACGGGTGTCGGATAGAAGCCGGTAACCAGCATCGGGTATTCCATTCCACCGGACCCGGCCGCCTGCATGGGCGGGTCCACCAGTGTGAATCGCGGGTACGGATAGTCAAATCCGCACAGTTCAGCGTACCCGTCCAATGCGGCTTTCAGTGCTTCGATCTGACGGCTGACCGTTTTTTCCTTGCCCGGTGGATAAAGCAGAACCAGATCCACGTCTTTCCACCTGTCTGTTGCCACCTGCCAGTGATCCCAGGCTGTCCAGGCAAAATCATGAACCTGTTCAGCATGATAGGTCCGGATCAGACGACCGTCGTGTTTCGTTTCTGAGACAGGTGTTCCGGTTGCACCCAGCACATGGGTTTCCGGCACATTCAGGGTAACGTCAAAGGTGGCAAAATCGGCGAAAAATTCGCTGTTCAAATGGAAGAAATGACAATTCCAGCCTGCTTCTCCCTCAAAAACACCGGGCTTCGGGAACCATTGTCCCGCAAAGAAATAACTGTCCCAGTAACCGGTACGCGCAACCACACGAGGGAATCTGGTTTCAAACTCGATATCCACGGTGACGGAATCGCCCGGCTCAATGCTTCTGCCCAATTGGATAATGCCGATTGTTCGATCCGGTCGTATCATCAGGTCCGTGAGTTCATCCGGATCATAGAGGTTGAGTGCCTGGGCATCTTCCAGGTCGGAGATGTACTGAAAGCGCTCGGTTGCCGGTTCCCCATCGACGGCGACCGATATTACTTTGCAGTAGCCGTAGGATGACGGATCATTCAGATCCAGTGAACTGGTCCGGTGCCGTCCGCCGGATTCCCGAATGAACACCGACTCGGTGTTTGAAAAGGCGTTCATGTACAGGTGGACCGGCATGATGTCCGTTGCTGTGTCCGTATTGTTTGTCCAGACAATCGTTTCTGTGGCCGACAGCTTTTTTTCGGGCACATGAAGTGTTGCGTTGATCCGATACTCCAATGTGTATGCGTGAAGTCCGGTCAGGAACAACAAAATGGTTAGAATACGCATAATACCCCCCTGGATTGAAACGGTGTTCCTTATATTATACGTGCGGGATTTCATTCCGTTGGGTAAAAAACCTGATGTTCCGGTGTTGTTTCTTCCAGTGCCGGATATATGTTATAGTTAGGAATCAAATCGATTACTTGTGCTGTGTGTTGAGAACCGGCCGGTTGAACATGCAGCGATAGATGGAGGACGTATGAAACGGATGCTCATTTGGATAAGCATCGTGCTTGTAGCGCTACCTGTCATGTCCGGTTACAAGCTGGTATTCCGTAATGGAGCGCTTCTGGAGCTCAAAGAGAAACCCGATCTCACGCTCCGGCTGATTCAGGGGGAAACGCCTGACGGGAAAGCGGTGATCTTTCCTGCGCGACTGGTGGATATCCCGGCGACGGAACGATTGAACCAACAGCTCTTGAGGCCGAATGATCCCGTTGCGGAAAAGCCGGAGAACGTGCCTGCACAACCCATGAATGCAGTCGTCCCGCTCGTGAAGGAAGAAAAACCGGCAGCCGGTCCGCAATCCGGGGAGCCGTTGGTGATTACCAACGACACGATTCAACGGCCT
>DAINNF010000232.1:0-2504 GCA_036736005.1 Acidobacteriota bacterium | reverse complement strand
CTCCTCGACGAAACCGGTGCCCGTGTGAAACTACGCCATATGGAGCTGAACAACGCCGATGAAACTGCGGATCAGAACCGTGAGCTGGAGGCACTCACCACACTGTTCCCGGAAGCACAGGGAACAGACCAGGTCCCATCCTCATCCGACAACAGGGACCCGGAATCCAACGGGAAACCGGATAAAAACAACTGGCCGGGAGTTACCGTCGCGGATATTGAAGAAGCGGTATCTGTATGGACCGGAATCCCCGTAACCGCCGTAACGGAAAGTGAGAAAGAACGGCTGTTGAATCTGCGGGACTACCTGATTTCCCGTGTAGTCGGGCAGAACCCGGCTGTTGACACGCTGGTGAAAGCCATCAAAAGGGCGAGACTGGGCATGTCCAATCCGGACCGGCCCACCGGTGTTTTTCTCTTCCTGGGGCCTACCGGCGTTGGGAAAACAGAACTGAGTAAACAACTGGCAACCTATCTTTTCCGTTCCGAAAAAAACCTGATCCGGTTCGATATGACGGAATATATGGAAAAGCACGCCGTTTCCAGACTCATTGGATCGCCTCCGGGTTATGTCGGGTATGAAGAAGGCGGCCAGTTGACCGAAACCGTCAAGAAAAAGCCGTACGCGGTGATTCTGCTGGACGAAATCGAAAAGGCACACCCGGACCTGATCAACGTATTGCTTCAGATATTTGATGAAGGCCGGATTACCGACGCATTCGGAGAAACCATCAATTTCCGCAACACCATCATGATCATGACATCCAATGTCGGTTCCCGGATCATCAACGAAGAACGGAACATGGGTTTTTACACCGGCGAACCGGATGTTCCGGAAAACCGGAGCGACCGGATCATGAAAGAAGTTCGGAAATTCTTTGCACCGGAGTTTCTCAATCGGATCGACGACATCATTGTATTTAATCCTTTGACGCGGACGGAACTCAATGAAATCGTCTACATCCTGATCAACGATCTCAACGAACTTCTGATTGACAAGCGGATCCGGGTCAGACTCTCCGAAGACGCGACACACTGGATCACCGAACAGGCCTGCCGCAACATCAAGTATGGTGCGAGACCGTTGAAGCGGGCCATTCAGGTACATATCCAGGACCGGCTGTCGGACCTGATTATCTCTCAAGGTAACCAATTCCACGGCGAATACCTCTTCGAAGTGAAGGAGGACAAGCTCACCGTACGAAAGCTCAGTGAAATTCTGGAGGTTAAATGCTGAAATCCCTGCGACAACTCGTGATTCTCCTGCTGGCCTTCGGCTCCTTGACAACTTACGCGGACACCATCGAAAGCATTCAAATTGTAGGCAATCAGCGGATTTCGACTCAGGCGATTCAATACCGCATACAGAGCCGTGAAGGTCAGGATCTGGACTTCGATACCATCAGTGAAGATGTCCGGCGTTTGTGGGATCTGAATGTTTTTTCAGACATCAAGGTTGATGTTCAGGATGGTGAATCGGGCAAGATCGTCACCTACATGTTACGGGAACGTCCGATCATTAAAGATTACCGGTTCTTCGGCAATCATGCCTTCGGTCCCAATCTGCTGCGGGACAAGCTTGAGGAAAAAGGTGTGGTTCTGAAAACCAACCAGCAATTGGACTACAGTGAAATCAGCCGGATTCAGACAACCATTCTGGAACTCTACAGAAGCAAAGGATACCGCAATGTCCGGGTGGAACATAATCTGGAAGTGGCCAGCATTGACAGCGCGTATTTGACGTTCAACATTTACGAAGGTGGCAAAGTTCACGTCTACGAAATTGATTTTGTCGGAAACAAGGAGTTTTCGGGCCGCAAACTCAAGCGGGCAATGAACAAGATCAATGAACACTGGTTCCTCTCCTGGATAAGCGGTTCCGACCTGTATTCAGAAGAGAAATGGAATGAAGATGTGGACGGCATCAAGGCGGTGTACTGGGAAAAAGGGTACAAGGATGTCTTTGTCGGCGATCCCATCATCGAGGTAAAAGACTTCACGTCGGAACGGCAGAAACGGAAAAATGAGGAGAGAATAAAAAAGCGGAAGAAGGTCAAGAAAGACCTCCGGATGTACCTGACAATTCCAGTCTACGAAGGTGAGCCGTACACCATTGGAGACGTGTCATTTGTAGACAACAAACTGGTACCCGACAGTACCCTTGCCGATGAGTGGAAAATGGACCCCGGCGATCCGTTCGATCTGGGTAAGATCAATGAGTTCCAGACGACCATTGAAGAAATGTACAACAACTCGGGCTATCTCCAGTTCTATGCCGAACGGATTCTGGATACGGATGATCAGAACCGGGTGAATCTGACATTCAAATTCACGGAAGGGGAACAGTTCAATCTGAACCGACTGGAATTTGAAGGCAATATCATTACCCGGGACAAGGTGCTGCGACGAGAGTTCATGATTCCGGAAGGATATCCTTTCCGGCTTGAGGTATTCAAGAACAGCATGCTGAAAATCAATCAGTTGGGATTTTTTGATGTGACCCAG
>DAINNF010000231.1:0-2528 GCA_036736005.1 Acidobacteriota bacterium | reverse complement strand
GGCGTCATCAACAGCCGCCGCGCCATTGCCACCAACCAGAACACCGGCCACCGGCAGATTCAGCTTCGCTTTCAGCCGTTTGCCTTCACTTAATGCTTCCTTTGCTGCTTTCTTCAGGACTCCGTCTCTCTGTTCTGCAAATACAACAATCATGACGTCCTCCTTACAGCACTTTCGCTTCGTTCTTGAGGAAGTTCACGATTTCCTGTGCCGCTTCCCCCGGTTCCACTTCAATCTTCTTACCGGCTTCCCGCGCAGGCGGTAGCGTCAACTCTTCGACAACCGTTGTGCTGCCCGCTGCACCCACTTCATCCGGACTCAGGCCCAAGTCGGCCGGGGTCAGTTTCTCAAGGGGTTTCTTCTTGGCCTGCATAATGCCGCGAATATTGGGATAACGGGGTTCATTCAACCCCTTCTGAGCCGTAATGACCGCCGGGAGTGCAGCCTTCAGTGTTTCCGTACCGCCTTCGATCTCCCGCTTACCGACGACCTGACCGTCTGCCACTTCCAGATCGATACACATGCCGATATGGGGCAGCCCGGCCAATTCGGCCACCATCTGACCCACGGCCGTGTTATCGCCACCGACGCCCTGTTTCCCGAAGAACGCCAGGTCGGCACCTGTCTTTTCAATTACCGCAGCAAGGGCACGGGCAGTAGCATACGCGTCCCCACCCTGAAAAGCGTCGTCTTCCAGATGAATCGCTTTGTCGCAACCCATCGCCAGAGCTGTTCTCAATGCCTGTTCGGCACGATTGGGACCCAGTGTGACGGCTGTAACTTCTCCGCCACCCGCTTCCTTCAGCTGGACGGCTTCTTCAATCGCAAATTCATCGTAGGGGCTGACAATAAACGTCACGCCGTCTTCCACGATGTTTTTTCCGTCACCGGCGATCTGGATCTTGGTTTCCGTATCCGGAACCTGTTTCAGAAACACCAGGATATTCATCAAATTCCTCCAAACCGTGTTGTAGATGGTTTGATTCTAAATGAGGAAAGATTGGAAGTCAAGAGAATAATGAATGAGTATTCATTCACAAAGAAGGCGCCACATCCTGAGCGCATGGACCGTTTCGGGCACATCATGCACCCGAATGACCGAAGCACCGCTTTTCGCCGCGTAAATGGCAATCGTCAGGCTGGGCGACAGCCGGTCCTCCGGATCAAGCCCCAATAGTCTCCCCATCATACTCTTGCGGGAAGCGCCCACCAGAACCGGAAATCCCGAATTGACAAGACGCGGAATGGCTTTCAACAACTGAATATTATGATCATCTGTTTTCCCGAACCCGATTCCCGGATCAAGAAAAATCCGTTTTCGCGATATGCCGCTATCAATGGCCCTGGCCGCCCTGTCGAGGAGGAAACCCCTGACATCATCCACAACGTTTTCATACTGAGGATTCTGCTGCATGTTCCTCGGTGTTCCGAGAATGTGCATGCCCACATACCAGCACCCTTTCCCGGCGACCATGTCCAGCATTTCCCGGTCAAACGATCCGAAAGAAATGTCGTTCACCATGTCCGCTCCCGCTTCCACAGCGGCTTCAGCGACCCGGCACTTGTATGTATCCACCGAAATCATGCAGTTCGTCTGCTTTCGAAGCCCTTCAATCACCGGTAGAATCCGGTCCATTTCTTCTTCCGGTTCTACGGGCATGGCCCCCGGTCGTGTTGACTCCCCGCCCACATCCAGAATTTCGGCACCTTCTTCAACCATTCGGATTCCGGCATCCACCGCCCGCAGAGGATCAAAGTGACGCCCGCCATCAAAAAAAGAATCCGGCGTCACGTTTACAATACCCATGACCACCGGATTCCCGGATTCCTTTACACGTCGGGCCAACCGGTCCGATCGGTTTTCTTCAAACGATGGCGATTCTGTTTCCCGGTTTTCGCGGTTCACGCCTCTTTTGACTCGTCGGTCCCTCCGTCCTTGTCCTGTTCCACCGTCTTTGGTTCTTCGCCCTTGACGATGGCAAGCACTTCTTCAGAACTCAGCACCTCTTTCTCGAACAGGGTCTCCGCCAGATTCACGAAAACGTCACGGTTGTCATTCAGAATATCGTATGCCTTGCGGTAATTGTCGTCGATGATCTTTTTTACCTGCTCGTCAATCCGGTCGGCTGTTGACTCTGAATAGTTCTGATGACGGACCATTTCCTTGCCGAGGAATATCTGATCTTCATCTGCACCCAGATTCAACGGGCCCAGATCGCTCATCCCCCACTTGCACACCATTTTTCGGGCCAGATCCGTTGCAACTTCAATGTCATTTCCGGCACCGGTTGTGATGTGCCCCATGAACATTTCCTCCGCCACACGACCGGCCATCAGGATGGCGATCCGGTGTTCCAGGTAGGTTTTGGTATAGGTGTAGCGGTCATCCTCCGGCAACTGGATGGTAACACCCAGCGCACGTCCCCTGGGGATGGTGGTTACCTTGTGAATCGGATCGGTGTCCGGCAGCATGACGGCCACCATGGCATGACCCGCTTCATGATAAGCAGTGTTCTTCTTTTCTTTCT
>DAINNF010000230.1:0-2544 GCA_036736005.1 Acidobacteriota bacterium | reverse complement strand
TTGCCGCTTTCCAGTTTCTTTTTCAGGTCTTCCCGCTGGATGCAGTCCACGCATCCTTTGGTCAGGTAGTCCAGCTGCTGGTCGATTGTCATCTGTTTTGGATCCATTCCTCGTTCCCTTCAATCATTACCCGTTTTCCAACCCGTTTTACCCGGCCCGCCGCGATCAGATTCAGCACCTCCGGGTAGACTTCACATTCCGTTGCAAATACGCGGTCCGCCACATCATGTGGCGTATCCGCTGACAATACCGGCACGCACCGCTGCATGATGATGGCGCCTTCGTCATATTCCGGCGACACATAGTGAACCGTACAACCGGTCACCTTGACACCACTTTCCACTACCGCTTTGTGGACCCGCATGCCGTAAAACCCCTTGCCGCAGAAGGACGGCACCAGCGCCGGATGAATGTTGATCACCCGATCCACGAACCCGTCCGGCACGGAGTACAGTTTCAAGAAACCCGCCAGCACGATCAGGTCCGGCTCATGCGGCAGAATAAAGTCGTTGATGGCCCGGGACAGTTTCCCGTGATTCCGTTCATCCGAGGCAAAGGTGGGATAGCCATACCGCTGTGCCTTCATGACACCCACTGCCGTTGTGGAACTGGAAGCCACCGCCACGATCTCACAGTTGAGCGTGCCGGCCTGTATCCGCTGGTGAAAATTGTCCAGCGTGCGTCCGGACCCGGAAATCAGAACCGCAATCTTCAACGGGTTCATGTTTCCCACACCATCCGAACCGTACCATCACCCGGCACCACGTCGCCCAGCATCACCGGGTTTTCGGTCACCGCTTCCAGGAAAGCCGGTTCATCTGCCGGATCCACAATGGCCACCATGCCGATACCCATGTTGAATACGCGGTAAGCTTCATCGCGACTCACGTTGCCCCGCTCCAGCAGGTACCGGAATACCGGCAATACGGGTACCGCGGATTCATTGATTTCCACCGACACACCTTCCGGCAGTACCCGGGGAATGTTGTCCAGGAAACCGCCTCCGGTGATATGGGCCAGACCCTTGATCTTACCGTCATCAATGGCCTTTTCCAGGATGGGCAGATAACTCCGGTGCACCTTCAGCAGTTCTTCCGCCACCGTACATCCGAAATCATCCACGTGGCTGTCCACGGTCAGCCCCTGCTCGTCCAGCAGGATTTTGCGCGCCAGGGAATAGCCATTGGTGTGCAGGCCGGACGACCGGAAACCATACACCCGGTCACCGGCTTTAATACCGTCTCCGGTGATGAGCCTGGATTTTTCACCGATACCGGTAATGAAACCGGCGATATCATATTCACCGTCACTGTAAAAGCCGGGCATCTCGGCCATTTCACCGCCGATCAGGGAAAACCCGTTTTCTCGACAGCCCTCGGACAGGCCGGACACCAGCGATTCCACCACACCGGCCTCCAATTTCCCGGTACCGATATAATCCAGGAAATAAAGCGGTCTGGCCCCTTGCACCAGGATATCGTCCACACAATGGTTCACCAGACAGTGACCCACCGTATTGTGAATCCCGGTCAGAAAGGCAATCTTCAGCTTGGTTCCCACGCCGTCTGCGCTGGAAACCAGCACCGGTTCAC
This sequence comes from Acidobacteriota bacterium, assembly GCA_036736005.1. Lineage (GTDB taxonomy): Bacteria > Acidobacteriota > Holophagae > Thermotomaculales > Thermotomaculaceae > DAINNF01. The sequence continues at coordinate 952 of DAINNF010000230.1, read as the reverse complement.
GATACCCGGCCGGCAGCTGATACATGGCACCGAAGGAGCCCAGCCCCGTCACCACGTTGCCGGTAAAGGTGGACGCCACCAGCTTTTTGATGGCCGCAATCGCCCGGTCCTGTTCGTCGATGTTCACACCGGCATCCCGGTAGCGGGATTCAGACATGCACTAGCCTCCTTCAACTGATGGACCCGATTATCCTATATTTTGAAGCGTCCTTCCAGACCCGGACTTCCCACCAGTTGAATTTCAATCCCCGTTGGATTATTCTGGTTTTAACAGTTTTTTTACATCAGACAGACGAAAGGGTGGGTAACCGATGGATCCAATTCGAAAGCGAATCCGGGGATTTACGGACGCCAAGAAAGCCATGGCGCTCGGACTTTATCCGTATTTCCGGCCAATTGACTCCGAACAGGACACCGTTGTTGAGATCGAGGGTAAACCGATGCTGATGCTCGGGTCCAATTCATATCTGGGTCTGACCAATGATCCACGGGTGAAGGAAGCGGCGGAAGCCGCGGTGAGGAAGTTCGGCACCGGCTGCGCAGGCTCGCGATTTCTCAATGGAACCCTGTCCATTCACAATGAACTGGAAGAACGGCTGGCCCGACTGGTGGGAAAAGAGGAAGCGCTGGTCCTGTCCGCCGGATTCATGGTGAACTTTGGTGTGATCAGTGCTTTGATTCATAAGGATGATGCCATCCTGACGGACCAGTTGAACCATGCCTCCATTGTGGACGGCGTCCGGATGTCCCATGGCCACCGGGTTAAGTTTGAGCACAACAACATGGACGACCTGAAAAGGAAGATCGGGCGGCTGAACGGACGTGCCGGCAAACTGATTGTGGTGGACGGTGTATTCTCCATGGACGGGGACATTGCCGATCTTCCGGAAATCACCCGCATTGCGAAAACACACGATGCCATGATCATGGTGGATGAAGCCCACTCCATCGG
>DAINNF010000229.1:0-2567 GCA_036736005.1 Acidobacteriota bacterium | reverse complement strand
TAGGAACGCCGGAAACCGAAGACGGCAGTGCGGATTTGAGCCATGTACTGCAGGCGGCTTCGGAAATTGCGTCCTGCATGAACGGATACAAGATTATCGTCAACAAGAGTACTGTTCCGGTAGGAACAGCGGATAAAGTCCGGGACGTCATCGCAGCCGGTACATCCCATCCGTTTGATGTTGTCTCCAATCCCGAGTTTCTGAAAGAAGGTGCCGCGGTGGAGGACTTTCTGAAACCGGACCGCATCATCATCGGGGCGGAAAGCCAGCGCGCCATCGATACCATGATGGATCTGTACACCCCCTTCGTCCGGAAAAAGGAACGGATTGTGCTGATGGACAACCGGAGCGCCGAAATGACCAAGTATGCAGCCAATGCCATGCTGGCAACCCGGATTTCGTTCATGAACGATCTGGCCATTCTGGCTGAAAAGGCGGGTGCCGATATTGAATCCATCCGGAAAGGAATCGGGTCCGACAGTCGTATCGGTCTCAGTTTTCTCTTTCCCGGAGTGGGATACGGCGGTTCCTGTTTTCCGAAAGATGTGAAAGCCATTCTCAAAACGGGCCAGGAATACAACCACACCCTGCGGATCATTGATGCCGTTGAACAGGTCAATCGGCAGCAGAGACAGTTCTTCATCGAGAAGATCCGGACCTGCTTTGGCGGTACCCTGTCGGGGAAACGGGTGGGCGTCTGGGGACTCTCGTTCAAACCCAATACCGATGATATGCGGGAGGCACCTTCCATCGACGTGATTCGGGCCATGCTGGCAGGTGGAGCCGTCGTACGGGCCTATGATCCGGTTGCCGAAGAAAACGCCAGAAAGAAATTCGGTGAGCTGGACGATCTGGTGTACGTCGAAGATCCCTACCAGGCAGTGGAAAAGGCGGATGCGCTGGTGGTGATGACGGAATGGATGGAGTTCAGAAAGCCGGACTTTGAACGGATCCGGAGTCTCATGGAACGTCCGCTGATTATCGACGGCCGGAATCTGTTCAATCCCGCTAAACTCAAATCTCTCGGCTTCCGGTATCATTGTATCGGACGGCCGCCCGTTGAACCCGTAAGCTGAACATAAAACAGACAGAAACCAGAAAAGGGGTGGCCTCAGCCACCCCTTTTCTCTTTCAAAGGCAGTAAATCACTAATTTTCCTGGAAGAATTCCCGTTCGTATATGTCCTGAAGCCGTGTTTTGTGACCGGCTTCCACTTCCGCCAGCTTGTTCAGCACACCCTTCAGTTTCGGCTCCGTTACCATTTGAGCCATGCTGTCATAAAACTCAAACGCAATCTGTTCCCGCTTCATAGCCACGGTCAGAATATCCTGCAGATTCGAATAGGCATTCAGTTCCGGTATGCTGAGGTAGTCCACAATGTGAACATCGTCCACGGAAGCATCCGGCCGGTGCTGTAGAATCTGCTCAAATCCTTCGTTCAGTACCTTGCGCAGAAAATCCGCATGGCTCACCTCTTCGCGGGCCAGTTCCAGCAGGGTTTTCCGCGCATGATCCAGCTTGACGGTTTCAGCCGCTTCCCGGTAAAACTGCTCGGCATTCTCCTCGTTGGAGATGGCTACCGTTATGATTTCCCGGATCTTCTCTTCTACCGAAGACACGTGCTTCAGACGATCGCTTTCTTGACCTTACCGGCCTGGATACAGCTGGTGCAGACTTTCATCCGCTTTACTTCGCCATCCACTTCCACACGAATCTTCTGAATATTGGGAAGCCAGCGCCTTTTCGTCAGGTTGTGCGCATGGCTGACATTGTTCCCATACATGGGCTTTTTGCCGCATACATCGCAGATTTTCGACATGGTTGCACTCCTTTCACAAAAATCCCACAAGACACAACTTTATATCATACAGAACCGCAAACGTGCAATGGTTTTTGGGGAAATCGTCCCTTCCCGTCCCTATCGGACCGGTACGGCCAGCACACCCCCGGCTTTGTTGTGCCCGGTATCTCCTTCGATACAGAACGACGCCACCGGAACCGTGGAGCGGATCCGGACCAGGTCCGTCTCCCGGTAGTCCACACCACCGGCTGCATCCGCAAACAACCCTTCGATCACGTCCACAAACTTGGCATACGGATCCAGGCTGAATGTGGTCTCGTGCAACACCGAACCATTGTCGTAGAAGGTCACCGTCACGTCGGCTTCGCCGTCGTTGGGGTTGACCACCACGATCCCGTGCCAGTCATTCAGCAAATCCACGACCGGCAGCAACTGGTCTGTTGCTCCCTTTGTCGGAATGCCCAGGCCGATCAACTCCTTATTGTTGGTGGTACCGAACAGCTCGTACCCGATCAGCGGTCGGTCGGATTCAATATCAAACCAGGCCGTGTCCAACGGGAACTCGGTGGAGGTCACAAAAATCAGCTTCTCACCCGGCCGTACCCCGTACTGCTTGGTTGCACTGATCGTACCGTTCGCCCGGTAGCCGGTAACCGTCACCGCCGCCGTGTGGGAAGCGGACAGGTTGTCCAGCGCGATCCCGGTCCACCACCAGCTGGTGTTGTCCACGTGGGCCACGATCAGCCGGGTACCGCTCTTCATGTCC
>DAINNF010000228.1:0-2654 GCA_036736005.1 Acidobacteriota bacterium | reverse complement strand
TGGACGCCTGTAAGCGTAACATGGACAACCTTGGGTTCACCAACGGCGATTACCTGCAATCGGATGCATTTGAAGCACTGAACCGGCTGGGATCGGAAAACCGCCTGTTCGACCTGATTTCCCTGGACCCGCCGGCTTTCGTCAAGAACCGGAAATCGCTGCCAAGAGCAACCAAGGCCTATATCCGGTTGAACCGGCTGGCCCTGTCCCTGCTCAAACCGGGTGGAGTACTGTTCACCATGAGCTGTTCCCGCCTGATGGAACCGGCCCTGTTTGACGACGTTCTACGGAAAGCGGTATCCGCCTCGGGCGTTCCGGTGCGCCTGATCGGTCGTCTCTCCCAGGCACCGGACCATCCGGTCATTCCCAACATGAAGGAAACCGAATACCTGAAGGGAGTGATTCTGAAGCGACTGCCCTGAAAACGCTACACCACGGGACCGCCAGGTGGAAGCAGATGAGTCAACGGACACCGATCGCATAACGGAGACCCGGTCCTGCAGAATTGTTTTCCCGCTTCCACCAGGCCCGCATGAAACTCACCCAACCGGTCTGCATCCAAACCGACCTCGCCTTCGACAAATGCCCGAACCCGGTCATAGGGTTCATCGGCAACCGCTATCGCATGGCGCCGGAAAATCCGCCTTGCATACGCATCCACGACAAACACCGGACGTCCCGCCGCATACAGCAGAATAGAATCCGCCGTTTCCCGACCCACACCCTTCACCGACAGCAGTTCATTGCGACGGACTTCCAGGGGTCCGGACGCCAGCCAATTGACCAGATCGCCGCCCTGTTCCACAACCGTTCTTGCCAACGCCCGCAGATAGCGGGACTTCTGACGGTAGAAACCGGCCGTCCGGATAGCAAGAGCCAGCCTCTCCTGAGACCATGCAAGAACATCCGTCAACCGGACACATTTCTGTACTTTCAGTTCGTTCAGAGCACTGCGTGCCTGTCGCCAGGTAGTCCGCTGCACCAGGATGGCTCCCATCGCAACCTGATCCGGGGAATCGGCCGGCCACCATCCCAGCGGACCGAAGCGATCAAACAGACTGCGGCAAATCCCTTCTATCATTTTTCCCCTTTCATTCCTTTCGTCCATCCAGCATAGCCGGACCAGCCGTTTACGGCAAGCGCTTCCCATTTCACAACCATTCGGTATGATAACGGATAAGAGGAGGCGAATATGCGAAATCGAATTATCAAACGAACCCGGGTCAAAATCGTAGACGATCCCGGCTTTCTTGGACGTTTCGCCACCATGATCGGAGAATTCGGTGCACTGTTTGGTGAAATCAAGACAGTCCATGCGGGCAAGCGTGTGAAAATACGGGACATGGATCTGTATGTCTCGGACGAAGAAACCTTTGACCGGATTTGTGATGCCATCCGGGCCATGGACGGTGTGGACCTCATCGAGGTCAAGGACGTGGTGCAGGAAGCCCATATGGGCGGAAAGATTGAGATACATTCACGGGCGGAACTGGACAGTATTGATGATCTGTCCATCGTCTACACGCCCGGCGTAGCGTCCATCTGCAGACAGATCGCGGAAAACCCGGCATATGCCCTGCAGTACACCAGTATCCAGAACAGCGTGGCCATCGTGACCAACGGCAGTGCGGTACTGGGTCTCGGAAACATCGGAGCGGTGGCCGGCATGCCGGTCATGGAAGGGAAATCGCTGCTGTTCAAGAAACTGGCAGGCGTAAACGGATATCCCATTCTGATCGAAAGCGACGATCCCGAAACCATCATCCAGACCGTCAAAGCCATCTCGCCGACCTTCGGGGCCATCAAACTGGAAGACATAAAGGCACCCGAGTGTTTTGAGATTGAGGACCGCCTGAACGATGAACTGGACATCCCGGTAGTCCACGATGATCAACACGGAACAGCCGTGGTGGTCCTGTCCGCACTGATCACCATTTCGGAACTGGTCTACCTGAACCTGAAACGTGCGACCGTGGGTCTGATCGGACTGGGCGCAGCGGGAATGGGTATCGCAAAATTGTTGAAATCCTACGGTGTACGCACGTTGTACGGTTCCGACATCAGTGAAGAAATGACCAGACGATTTGCCGCTCTGGGCGGTACGCCGACCGACCTGGACACCCTCATGCAACAATCCCGTATTGTCATCGCCACCACAGGTGTTCCCGGTTTGATCGCTCCGGAACAGGTGCAGCCGGAACAGATTATCCTGGCCCTGTCCAATCCCGATCCCGAGATTGATCCGGAAACAGCCGTCGCAGCCGGGGCCGCCTATGCAGCAGACGGGAAAGCCGTCAACAATGCCATGGCTTTTCCCGGTCTGTTCAAAGGAGCACTCATGGCTCGGGCCACTTCTATCAACAACGCGATGAAAATCGCTGCAGCCAGAACCATCTCCTCCTTCACCATGGAAGGGGATCTGGTTCCCAATATTCTGGACCTGGAAATGCATACGGCCGTTGCCAGAGCAGTGGAGCAGACTGCCCTGAAAACCGGCGTGGTCCGCTATCCTGATCTGCTGGACATCTGACTTGAAAATGCCGCTTCCATAACACCAAAAACGGGACGCTGATCGGCGTCCCGTTCTCTCATATGCTGAAAAATGGTCGGAGCGAGAAGATTTGAACTTCCGACCCCACCCACCCCAAGGGTGT
>DAINNF010000227.1:0-2659 GCA_036736005.1 Acidobacteriota bacterium | reverse complement strand
GTCAGTTCCTTTGAGCATTTTTCCAACAAGAGCATGACCCGCTTCATGATAAGCAGTGTTCTTCTTTTCTTTCTCACTCAGCGCGAGGGACTTTCGTTCCAGGCCCATGATGACTTTATCCTTCGCTTCTTCAAAGTCCGCCATTTCCACGACCGATTTATCCCGCCTGGCTGCCAGAAGCGCCGCCTCATTGATCAGATTTGCAAGGTCCGCACCGGAGAAACCCGGTGTACTGCGTGCAATCACCCGCAATTCCACGTCGTCGGACACGGGCACTTTGCGTGTATGAATTTTGAGAATATCCTCCCGTCCGTTGACATCCGGACGATCCACCACCACACGGCGATCAAAGCGGCCCGGTCTCAACAGTGCCGGGTCCAGGACATCCGGCCGGTTCGTGGCTGCGATCAGGATCACCCCTTCACCGGTCTCAAACCCGTCCATTTCAACCAGCAACTGGTTCAGGGTCTGTTCCCGTTCATCGTGTCCACCACCCAAACCGGCTCCACGATGGCGGCCCACCGCGTCCATTTCATCAATAAATATGATGCAGGGCGCATTTTTCTTTCCCTGTTCAAACAGGTCCCGGACTCGGGAAGCGCCCACGCCCACAAACATTTCCACAAACTCCGACCCGCTGATGGAAAAGAAGGGCACCCCGGCTTCACCCGCAATAGCTTTTGCCAGCAGGGTCTTACCGGTTCCCGGTGGCCCCATCAACAGCACACCTTTGGGGATCTTGCCGCCCAGTTTCTGGAATTTCTTGGGGCTTTTCAGAAAGTCCACCACCTCCCGCAGCTCCTCAATCGCTTCGTCCACGCCGGCGACATCGGTGAATGTCACTTTCTTATGATCGTCTATCAGTCGTGCTTTGCTCTTGCCGAAACTCAGGGCCTTGGTCCCTCCGCCCTGCATCTGACGCATGAACATCACCCAGATCACGATCAGGATGATCATGGGTGCCCAGCTGATCAGGATGGCCATGAACGGACTGTCTTTGTCCTCCGCTGCCTCAAATTTCTGCAACCCCGGCCACTGGAGGATATCCTTGGACAGGTTGTCATAGGATTCGGGCACAATGGATGTGAACTGCGTATATTTCTCATCTACTGCCTGTACGAAGCTGCCGGTCACCTTCTGACCCTTCAATTGAACAGACGAAATATTGCCCGCCTGACCTTCGTGGATGAAGGTGCTGAACGGAATATCTTTTGTCGTGGTCTCCACCTGCGTAAATATGTTGAAAACCAATACAACGATGACGATGAGAAACAACCAGAGAAACACATTCTTCATCATCTGGTTCAACGTTTTCTTGCCTCCTTCGGATGATCCGACCCGATCGGATCGGCTTTCTGTAGTCTGCGTGGATTGTACCCCATGGGTCTATCCATGTAAACCGGTATTGAACCTGTCTCATCCGCCTGCTCTTTGTGATATTCAACCACCAGTTCCGGTACCAGCAGCACGATCTTTCCGCATTTCAGCACCGGCTCCTGTTTCCGCTCGAAGGCGCCCAGGCCCTTTTTCTTCAGGTACCGCAACGCCCGGGTGACGGATTCGCCTGTCATCATCTCATCGTCCGGTAACAATGGCTCCAGCTTCCATGGAAATGGATATCGCTCATGATCAATCCGGATATGGGGGTTGGCAGTATCCGGCACATATTGTTTCCCCACGTGGATATCACAGAACCACCCGGGGTAGACCCCCGGTCCAGGCAGCTCACATGAATGTATTTCAACGCCAGGGCCCGTCAGGGTAACCCACCGACCACTACGGACAACAGTCAGTGTGTTATCCCGGAACGGCCGCATCCGTCCGTACCCGTCCTTTCGGATAAAACGAACGGCCTGCTCCACCAGCAGGTGATTCATCCGGAATGTTGAACCGGTAACCAATTCCGTCAACCACAGGAGGAGTTCATGTTGAAGTTCCACCGAATCGCCGGAAAACGAGTCTCGCAAAATGCGGATGGCACCCGGTTTACATTGCATACAGGGACCGAATCGATCTGTCAGCAATTTTTCCAGGGACAGCCGGGTATTACGCATTCTCAGGGAGAGACGGATCCAGGACTCCTCATGTCCATCACCGAATACCGTCGCCATCGGTTGAAGAAGGTGACGCCGCAAACGGTTTCGCAGCATGCGGGTATCCAGATTGGATGGGTCCTCGCAAAATGGGATACCTTCATTCAGAAGTGCACTTCGGATTTCATCCCGTCCCAGACCCAACAGGGGGCGGATGATGATGCGACTGTCCAGGAGCCCTGTCAGCCCACGCATCCCGGTGCCCCGGTTGATGTTCATCAGCACCGTCTCCATGTGGTCGGTCCTGTTGTGCCCCGTCACAATGCCGTTTGCATCATAGGCGGAACAAACAGAATTCAAGAACCGGAACCGGAGAGCCCGGGCATCCGTTTCCGGAGAACCACCATGCTCTTTCCAGTGGGACGTACTGACAGACGCGGCATGCAAGGGCAGTCCGAAATCCACCGCCTGTTTTCGGACAAGTTCCTGGTCTTTCCCGGCTTCCGGACGCAATCCGTGATCCAGTGAGGCGACAATCAGTGAAAATCCGTATTCCCGGCTGAGATGATCCATCACATGAAGCAGTAACGTGGAATCTGCCCCGCCACTGAGCGCGAGTATGTATC
>DAINNF010000226.1:0-2678 GCA_036736005.1 Acidobacteriota bacterium | reverse complement strand
GGATGGCCGCCATGTGCGGTCTGGACCCGTCGCAGATTGAGATCGGTGTAGACGGGTGTTCGGTGCCGGTTTTCGCCATGCCGTTGTCCGCGATGGCCCGGGCATTCGCACGGCTGTCCAATCCGGAACTGCTGGACAACCCGGTTCGCGGTGCGTTGCATCGGATCCGGTTTGCCATGTGGTCTTCACCCGGGATGCTGGCCGGTACCGGTGGGTTCTGCTCCGCCCTGAACCGGGGCGGGGACGGTCTGGTGATCGGGAAGCTGGGGGCGGAAGGTCTGTACTGCATGGGCGTTTCCGGCAGGGACCTGGGCATTGCCCTCAAAGTACAGGACGGGGCGTTCCGTGCTGTATGGCCGTCCGCTGTCCGGATACTGGATCAACTGGCGATCCGGACCGACGAGCTTGAGAAGGAAATCGCCGTTTTCAGGGAAATGCCCAATCGCAATGACCACGGGGACACGGTGGGCCGGATTCGCGCTGTGTTTGACCTGGAGTGGATGCCGGAAACCTGATGGACGAGCGGTGTAAAACCCGCTATCTGCCTGATTTCCAGTTGACAGTACATTCCCCTTCTGGTAAGTTTTTCCAGCGTGTAGGCACGTAGCTCAGGGGGAGAGCACTACCTTGACACGGTAGGGGTCGGCGGTTCAATCCCGCCCGTGCCTACCATTTTTTTTACGTATTGAAACCGCGAAAAACGGAAGGAAGCGCCATGGCTACGATCAACGTAACATTACCGGATGGATCCGTCAGGGAAGTGCCCAGAGGATCCACGCCGGAAGACGTGGCTGCCGGGATTTCCGCCGGACTGGCCCGGAATGCCCTGGCGGCCCGTTTCAACGACAAGACAGTGGATGTGTATACTCCGCTGGAAGAAGATGGGAAGCTGGCTATTTTGACGGACCGGGATGAAGAGGCCATTGATGTGATGCGGCACTCCGCCGCCCATTTGATGGCCCAGGCCGTTCAGCGTCTGTTCCCCGAAACCAAGGTGACCATTGGTCCCGTTATTGAAGACGGGTTCTATTATGATTTCGACCGGGATGAACCGTTTACGCCGGAGGATCTGGAGAAAATCGAAGCGGAGATGAAGAAAATCTCCAAAGAAAAACTTCCGATCCGGCGCGAAGAGGTGACCCGGGAAGAAGCGATGGACATGTTCAAGCAGATGGGGGAAGACTACAAACTGGAGATCCTGGATGATCTGCCCGAAGGGGAGATTATCAGCTGTTACCGGCAGGATAGCTGGGTGGACCTCTGTCGCGGACCTCATGTGCCGGATACCGGAAAGATCAAGGCATTCAAATTACTGTCCATTGCCGGTGCCTACTGGCGGGGCGATGAAAACAACAAGATGCTGCAACGGATCTATGGGACGGCTTTTGCGAAGAAGAGCGATCTGGAAGCCCATCTGGATATGCTTGAAGAGGCGAAAAAGCGCGATCATCGCCGTCTGGGCAAAGAGCTGGAGCTGTTCAACTTTGAAGAAAAGGTGGGCGGCGGCTTTGTGTTCTGGTACCCCAACGGGGCAACGGTACGCAAGCAGATTGAAGACTTCATGTACAACGAGCTGGTGAAGCGTGGATACCAGTGGGTGATATCCCCCCATATGGCCCGCAGCGAGCTCTGGGATACGTCGGGACACAATGACTACTACCGGGAAAACATGTACTACCTCAACATTGACGAAGAGGAGTATGTGGTCAAGCCTATGAATTGTCCATTCCATGTGATGATTTACCAGGATAAGCGCCGCTCCTACCGGGAGCTGCCGGTCCGGTATGCGGAAAACGGGACGGTATACCGCTATGAAAAGAGCGGTGCGCTGCACGGCATGCTCCGTGTGCGTGGCTTTACCCAGGATGACGCCCATGTGATCTGTACCCCCGAACAGGTGCACAGTGAAATCGAAAAGCTGATTGACCTGGCATTGTATGTTTACCGGGTGTTCGGATTTGAAAAATACAAGTTCGAATTATCGGTTCGGGACAGTAGCAACAAGAGTAAATATGCCGGTACGGACGAAGAATGGGAAATGGCGGAAGATGCGCTGATCAAGGCGCTTGAAAAGAAGAATATCCCCTTTGAGCGGATGGAAGGGGAAGCGGTTTTCTACGGGCCCAAGATCGACGTCAAGTTGTTTGACTGTCTGAACCGCAAATGGCAGGCCACCACCATCCAGTTTGATTTCAACCTGCCGCGCCGGTTCGGTATGACCTACGTGGGTGCCGACAACGACGAACATACCCCGTTCATGGTCCACCGGGCCATTTTCGGTTCGTGGGAACGGTTCTTCGGTATGCTGGTGGAACACTATGCGGGCAATTTCCCGCTCTGGCTGGCGCCGTTACAGGTTGTCATGGTACCCATTACAGACGATAACAATGCGTATGCCCATGAAGTTGCGGACCGTCTGCTGGAAGCGGGCCTTCGTGTTCAGGTGGATGACCGCAGCGAGAAAATGGGGTACAAGATCCGGGAAGCGCAGTTGAAGAAGATCCCCTATATGCTGGTGGTGGGCAAGAAGGAAGCCGAAGCCGGTACCGTGTCCGTCCGGACACGTGGCGAAGGGGATATCGGGGCGATCCCGGTAGATGAATTTCTGGAACGTGCAACAGCACAAGTCCGGTCCCGATCACTGGATCTGGGCTGAAAATTGGCTTGACAGCTGTTTT
>DAINNF010000225.1:0-2707 GCA_036736005.1 Acidobacteriota bacterium | reverse complement strand
ATGGAGGCAGCATGCAGCAGGAAGTCGTGATTGTGATCAATCCCGGGTCAACTTCGACCAAATTCGGGGTTTTTCATGAGAACGGTGCGGTAGCGGAACAGACCGTCGAACATGAACCCAATCAGCTCAATTCATTTGATCGGGTTACGGAACAGATCGAACTTCGATATACAGCAGTGGATGATCAGCTGAATCAGGATCTGGATCCTGAAACCATGCGGATTATCGCCGTGGTGGGCCGGGGCGGGCCGTTGAAACCCATGGACGGCGGCGTCTACGCAATCAATGAGAAAATGCTGGATGACTATCGGACATGCCGGTATTCCAATCATGCCAGTAACATGGGCTCCATGATCGCCGACAGGCTCGGTGAAAAATACCATGTGCCCGCGTTCATCGCAGATCCGGTTACGGTGGACAATTTCTGGGACGTCTCCCGCATATCCGGATTCCCGGGAATTGTGCGTAAGTGCCGTTCCCACGCATTGAACATCAAGGCGACGGCGCGCCGTCATGCTGAAAAGCTGGGCAAGTCCCTGAATCAGCTAAACTTTGTGGTGGCCCATATCGGAGGCGGCATTTCCATCTGCGCACTGGAAGGTGGCAAGGTACGGGATGTCAATGACGGACTTCTTGGAGAAGGTCCATTCTCTCCCCAGCGGGCGGGCGCCCTTCCCCTCGCCGGCGTGCTGGACCTCTGTTACTCCGGACGCGACCGGAAAGAGGTGGAAAAAGATCTTTCAGTCAACAGCGGGTTTCAGGGACTGCTGGGCACATCCGACCTGCGGGAAGTCCTGAAGCGGGTGGAAGACGGTGACCGGGAAGCGGATCTGGTTTACCGGGCGTTCGTCTTTCAGGTGGCAAAAGAAATCGGACGGGAGGCTGCCGCATTGAAAGGTGATTTTGCCGCCGTACTGATTACCGGTGGAATCGCCAATTCACAACAATTCATTTCCGACTTGAAAACATATATCGGTTTCCTGGGGGAAATCGCCGTTTATCCCGGTGAAGGGGAAATGCTTGCCCTGGCGGAAGCCGGTTTCCAGGCAGTCAGGGGCAAAATCCCGATTCAGGTGTATGAATAACGCGTGGGGGTGACAGAATGGATACCATACGGAACGCGGAACAACTGATCGAGGCGGCACGCAGATTCAAGGGGAACAACACGGTTGCCGTTGCTATGGCAAACGACGCATCCGTTCTTCAGGCGGTCCATGAAGCAGCAGAAGAAGGGATTGTAAATGCCATTCTCGTGGGTGATCAGGATGAAATGTACCGGATCGCCGACCAGGGCGGATTCTCCCTGGACGCAAGCCGGATTGAAGATGTCAAAGACCCCGTAGAGGCCAGTAACAAAGCGGTCGAACTGATTCAGTCGGGTGACGCCCAGTTTCTGATGAAGGGCTTTGTCAAGACCGCCATTTTGCTGAAGGCAATCCTGAAGCAGCCGGAGTTGAAAGTCCGGGACATCCTGAGCCATGTGGCCGTTCTGTCCATTCCCGGACGGGACCGCCTGTTTCTGTTCACAGACGGCGGTATGATACCCAAACCCGCTGCGGACCAGAAAGACGGGATTTGCCGCAACATGATCGATCTGGCCCGAGCGTTGGGGATTCAACCATTTCAGTTCGGGTTCCTGGCCCCCTATACCGACTCGCTGAACAATGATCATGAAACGGTGGGGAAAGCCCTGACGGAATCCGATCCGGGACTCGTCTATCTTGGTGACATTACCCCGGAAACGGCTTTTGAACAGGCCGACGGTGTGGTCGTGACTGAGATCGAAGCATGTAACACCATCACAAAAGGTCTCACCCAGTATACGGACACCGTCTTCTCCGGCCTCGTGATGGGGGTGAAGGCTCCGGTTTGCCTGGTATCGCGTTCCGATACGGCTGCCAACAAAAAGGCGTCCCTCGCGCTGGGCGTACTCTATGCCAATGGGGGTGTGTCATGATCCGCCTCGCAGGAAATTCCGCAGTATCGCTTTCCAACGTCACCACCATTTCACTGGAAACAGCTATTGAAGACATGCGCAAAGGGGAAGGCAGAGACCTGTGCTTCAACATCCCGTTGTCTGCGGTCAATGCCCGGTTGTTCCGCGACCTTCAGAAATCGCTTCGGGCAACCCTTTCTCATGTCGTTGTTCTGGCCATACAGGACCGGAAACTGGTGGTCACCGACGGATTTGTTCATGAGACACCCGACGTTCCGACCATGGCCGGCATTGTGGGAAACGGTATCGCTGTTGCCCGAAAGGCGGGAATCGAAGCTCCCCATGTGGCCGTACTCTCCGCCGTGGAACTGGTTTCGCCGCAGATGGACTCGGCCGTGCCGGCTGCCGTCATGGAAGCCATGGGAAAACGGGGACAGTTCGGACCGAATGTCCAGGTCGAGGGCCCCCTGTCCATGGATGTGGCGCTGTCCCCCGAGGCGGCGGCCGAGAAGAAGGTCACGACGCCGGTGGCCGGTAAGGCGGACGTGCTGGTCGGCCATATTGCGACCATCCCGCGGGGCATTGCCATCACGTTGAAACGGTTCGCCGATGTAGCTTCGTTTGTTTCCGTTTTGACGGACGGCCGTCAATTCTATCCGTTCCTGCTGGACGACATGTCGGCTTCGGACGTGGAGGCGACGCTGGCATTCTGCGGTATGCAATAGCAAAGTTTTTTCATCGATTCACAACACCCGCCCGCCGTGGCGGGGG
>DAINNF010000224.1:0-2738 GCA_036736005.1 Acidobacteriota bacterium | reverse complement strand
CTGTCTTTTCAAGGTTTTCGGAATTACGGGGTCCGGTTCGTTCCCGGCATGCAGTTCCGGTAAAGAGAATGAGTCCCAGGATGATGGCAAAGACAATACGGTTCATTTTTCCCCTCCGTTCGATGGCAGCAGGCCGAGGGATTCCAGCCAGGAACGGATTTGTGCGATCGCCTCGCTGTCCCCGTTGCTGTATGTGCCAAACCCTTCTTTGACTGTGGCACCCTCACACATTTCTGCGACGTCCTTTTCAATGGAACCGCCGCCACCGCCGCCGTGAGTGTAGAATGGGATGATCGTTTTTCCACGCCAATCAAACCGATCCAGAAACGCGGCAAGCGGCGGTGCCATGGTGTGCCACCAGTTTGGCGTTCCCAGAAATATCACGGATGCCGAAATGGTTTCGGGCATGTTTTTCAGTTCCGGCCGGGCACCCGATCTTATTTCTTCCTTTGCCTGTTCAACAACCGTCCTGTAGTCGTTGGAGTACGGCCGTACGGGTTCAATCTCAAACAGGGCTGCGCCGGTCTCGCCCTGAATCAATTGGGCGATGCGTCTGGTGTTTCCCGACCAGGAATAACAGGCAATCAGCATGTTGTGTTTCATATTCATCTTTCCTCCGGACTTCAGGAACGGGATTACAGCGCGGCGCGCAGTACGTTGACAATGTCCGCTTCGGTCATCGGTGGCCGTGCGGGCAGGTTGCCGTTCTCATCGTGAACAATGCGTAAGGTATCCTGCGCGTATCGTGTGATCAGCGAATCATCAATCTCCAGTTCGGACAGACGGGTGGGGCAACCGATTTCGTTGAGAAATGCTTCGAATCGGTCGATACCCGCAAGCGCGCAATCCAGGTCATCGGGACCCGTTGCCTGGAGACCGAAAATCCGTTCGGCAAACTGCACAAACTTGTCCGGTCTCTTCCTGGCGGTAAACCGCATCCATGTCGGATTGATGGCGGACAGCCCTGCCGCATGGGTGATGTCGTGATGGGCGGACAGGGTATGTTCGATCATGTGAACCGGATAACCGCCATTGGTCCCCACATTCACCCAGCCGTTGAGAGCCAGGGTAGATGCCCATTGAACCTGTGTGCGTGCCGCCAGATCCGTACCGTTGGCGATGGCCCTGGGACCCCATTCCATAGCTGTGAGAATGACGCCCTCGGCGAACCGGTCCTGAATCGGGGTGCCGTCAACACCGTTGAAGTATGCTTCGGTCACATGGGTGATCAGGTCACACACCCCATAAGCGGTCTGGTCTTCCGGCACGGAGACGGTGAGTTCGGGATCCACCAGCGCCACTTTGGGGAACAGGCACACGGCCTGTGCGAAGGACTTCTCATTGGTTTCCTCATTTGAAATCACCGCACTCATGTTCATCTCGGAACCGGTGGCCGCCAGGGTCGGCACCGTGATGATGGGTAATGCGCGGCTTGGGATGACCGGATTCGGCTGACCGTGAAAGATCATGTCCCAGGGGTCGCCATCATAATGGAATGCGGCGGCGATGACTTTGGAAGCATCCATCACGCTTCCGCCACCAAGGGCGATCACCACATCGCAGTCTTCTTTTCGAGCGATATCAGCGCCACGCTTCACGGAGGTGATGCGCGGGTTGGGTTCCACGCCGGAGCATTCTGCCACGGAAACGCCGGCATCTTTCAGACTTGCCACCGCGCGGTCGAATGTTCCATTTCGTTTGACACTGCCACCCCCTGTGACGATCAGGGCCTTCCGGCCATGCTGACGGGCCAGTTCACCCAGCCGTGAGAGTGTTCCGGTGCCAAAAACCAATTGTGTGGGGTTGAAGAATTCAAAGTTCATTGTGGGCCTCCTTGTTTCAGTTTTCGGTGCGTCCGATACTGAATATACGGTCCGGTGTCGGGATTTAAAATACCTGTTCCTCTCTAAAACTTGCCTATTTCTGCCTGGGTATTGAAATTTGAACATGTTCTGCCTAATATTATTGTCAAGAACTGCCATCGTGGATACGGGAGGTGGCTACATGAATAAGCTGGACGAACTGTTGGCATATTTTCCGGAGATTGACGACGGACTGTTTGAATCACAGTTGGAAGGGGTGCGTCTCTTTCAGGAATCCGGGCATATCTCCCGACAGCCCATGGTATATGACCCGGGTATCTGCATTGTCGCTCAGGGCTACAAGATCGGTTACCTGGCCGGTCAGCGGTTCCGGTACGATGCCAACCAGTATCTGGTGACCACGGTAACCATGCCCTTCGAGTGCGAAGTTCACGCAAGCCCGGAGGGGCCGTTACGTGGTCTGTTCATAGATATAGACATGGCCCAGTTGCATGACCTGATTGGGCGCATTGATTTGCACATGGAATCCCGCAATGGTGGAGAAAAGGCATTACCGCGCGGGATCGGACCGGCCTCCATGGATGATGCGATGCTGGACGCGACGACGAGGCTGGTCAAGTGTCTGCGGTCGGAAACGGATGCACAGATCCTGGGTCCCGGTCTGGTTCGGGAAATACTCTATCGGGCGCTGTTCGGCAGCCAGGCACTGGTACTCCGCTCCCTTGCGTTGTACAGCGGCACATTTTCCCAGGTGGCGCGGGTATTGAAGATCCTGCAGCGTGACTATGCGGCAAAGCTGGATGTTCAGCAGCTGGCCGACAAGGCCCACTTGAGTGTGTCTGCGTTCCATCGGGCCTTCAAGGAGATCACATCGGACTCCCCCATGCAGTATTTGAAAAAACTGAGACTGACTCG
>DAINNF010000223.1:0-2742 GCA_036736005.1 Acidobacteriota bacterium | reverse complement strand
CTCCAGGTGGGCGCGCGCAACATGCAGAATTTCTCGCTGTTGAAGGAAATCGGCCGGCAGGAGAAGCCCGTGATGTTGAAGCGGGGCATGTATTCCACCTTTGCGGAATGGCTCAACTGCGCGGAGTACATCCTCGATGCCGGAAATCTCAACGTCATTCTCTGCGAAAGGGGGATTCGCACGTTTGAGACCTACACGCGCAACACATTGGACATCAGTGCCGTACCGGCCATGCGGGAAGTGTCACACCTTCCGGTTTTTGTGGACCCCACACATGGTACGGGTCTCGTGGGGTTGATTCCGCCCATGGCACTGGCGGCCATCGCCGCCGGAGCGGACGGGCTGATGGTGGAAGTACATCATGATCCGGCGACCGCACAGAGTGACAAGGACCAGGCACTGCTACCGGGACAATTTGAACAGCTGATGGATATGGTCAACCGGCTGTCCGAAGCACTGCGTGACCCCGTATTCGAGGAGCGACTGCGGTTCACGCCCTGGCACGTGATGGAAGAAAAAGGCATGATACCCGAGAAGGTGAAGGTCCGGCGGCATGCATGGTAACGTGACACCGGGAGCGGTGAGCGGAACGATACAGGCCCCCGCTTCCAAAAGCGCATTTCAGCGGGCGGTGGCCATGTCGGTGCTGGCGGACGGCACCAGCACCATCCACAATCCGTCCCACTGCGCAGATGCGCTTGCGGCTCTGGAAATGGCCCGTTGTCTGGGCGCGCATATCACAGAAGAACCCGGCCGGGTGTTGATTGCCGGTTCCGGTCAATGCCGGAATGCTGTGCTGCATGCGGGGGAATCGGGGTTGGGTCTCCGTATGTTCGCCTCGGTTGCGGCTTGCTTTGACGGGTCCATAACACTGGAAGCGACCGGTTCCCTCAACCAGCGACCGGTGGGCATGCTGGTAGACGGACTGTCCCAGCTTCAGGTTCCCTGCAGGACTGCGGACGGCCTGCCGCCGGTTACCGTTACCGGACCGTTGAAACCGGGTACAGTGGAACTGGACGGATCGATCACGTCCCAGGTGCTTTCCGGTCTCCTGATTGCGTTGTCCGCAGTAGACGGAAGGAGTGAGGTCCGTGTACGGAACCTGACCAGCCGACCCTATGTCCGGATGACGGTGGACATGCTGCGGGCGTTCGGTGGTGAGATTCAGTGGACACCGGATGATGTATTCAAGGTCCATGGAAAGCATCGGTTGCGGGCCACCGAGATGACAGTTGAAGGTGACTGGTCCGGTGCGGCCGCCCTGCTGTGCGCCGGGGCGATTGCAGGCGATATAACCGTTACCGGTGTTTCCGCCACCACGTTGCAGGCGGATCGGGCAGTCTTGAATGCACTGGAACAGATCGGCGCGAAGGTTGCGGTGGAACCGGACCGTGTACGGGTAAGCAGGGACGCACTTCGCCCGTTCACGTTCGATGTGACCGATTGTCCGGACCTGGTCCCGGTATTGACCGCGGTGGCACTGTGCGGTTCCGGTGACAGCCGGTTTACCGGTACCGGGCGGTTGCAATACAAGGAAAGCCATCGTCCGAACATGCTGGCCGAACAGTTCGCGAGACTGGGCGGACGTGTCCGGGTGGTGGACGATGAGATGATTGTATCCGGCGGGTCTTTGAGCGGTGGTGACGTCAGTGCCTGCGGAGACCATCGAATTGCCATGGCCCTGGCGGTGGCGGCGCTCCGTGCAGACGGTCCGGTTGTGATTACCGGTGTCGATTGTGTCAACAAATCCTATCCCGGCTTCTTCCGCGACCTGCGAACACTTCAACATCCGGACGGTGCATCATGATGAACCTGGATGATGTACGCAAGCGTATCGACAAGCTGGACGCCGACCTGCTGCATATTCTGAACGAACGGATGGAACTGGCGTTGACCTCCCGCAAATTCAAGATGTCCGTGATTGATCCGGCCCGGGAACAGGAAATTCTGGAACGGATCAACACCGAACTGCCACGGTTGGTATCCGCGCCGTTTGCCACCGGCCTGTTTGAGGCCATCATGGGTGAAAGCCGGCGTCTCCAGGAAACCGATCTGCCGCTGGTGGGATTCCAGGGAGAACATGGCGCCAACGGGGAAGTGGCGGTTGAAGACCTTGTGCCGGATGGCGCTCCCATTCCCTGTGCAGGATTTGAGGATGTGTTTGACGGTGTTGAGGCCGGCTATCTGGACGTGGGTGTGGTGCCGGTGGAAAACTCACTGGGCGGCATGGTGGCCCAGGTGAACGAACTGATGGCGACCCGGGAATTCCACATTGTCGGGGAAAGCTATCTGCCCATCCGGCACAATCTGCTGGTGCTGCCGGACACCCATCACCGGGATATCCGGGTGGTGTTGTCCCATCCCCAGGCACTGGCCCAATGCCGGGGCTTCCTGGAACGGCACAACCTGGAAGGACGTCCGGTGTACGACACAGCCGGAGCAGCGCGGATCCTTTCCTCGCAGCAGCCGGAAGGCACCGGAGTCATTGCCAATGAACTGTGCGCCCGGCTCTATCACCTGGACATCATGAAAAGCGGAATTGAAGACCATCCGGAAAATGTCACCCGGTTTCTGGCCATCTCCCGCACAGCGGCTGAAACGGGAAACAAATGTTCCATCGTGTTTTCCACCGAACATGAAGCGGGCGCACTGTATGACATCCTGCAACGGTTCGCGGACGCCGGTATCAACCTGAGCCGGATCGAATCCGTGCCCATGGGCGGACATCCGGGTAACTATGTA
>DAINNF010000222.1:0-2768 GCA_036736005.1 Acidobacteriota bacterium | reverse complement strand
CCAACGTACCGTCGAACACAAACCCGTCTCCATGGATGTCCGGATGGTAGGTATAGATAAATTTGGCGATCAGTGCTTCATTGGCCCGGACGCTGTTGGCCATGGAACCGGTGATTACCTTGTTGCGGAACACCATGGCGGAATCCCGCATGAAATACAGGTTGGGCAGTGGCGGTACCGCGTATGTCCGGCCTGAGAGATAGCGGGTCAGGGTGGTTTTCTGTTCCGGTACGCCCTCCACCATCGCACGGGTGAGGGTGGCCGGGTCCATGTCCATCAGCTGGGCTTCCAGATCGTCCGCATCATCGAACGACACCAGCGTCTTCACGAATTTCCGTCGGACTTCGTCGTTGGCCAGTACATCGGTCAGCAGATCGGTGACTTCATACACCGTTGTGACCCGTTTCAGGGTCTCTTTGAGGCCCTTGTGGTCCTGCGCCACCACCGGCAGGGTGAGGATGTCGTTGTAGAGCACTTCACCGGCGGTTTTCGGTGTCATGATTTCAATCTCCCGACCCGGTGAGTGAATAATCACCTTTTCCAGTGTCCCGATTTCGGAACAGACCCGCACATTCTGCATATGCCTCTCCTTTGCCCGAAAAAACAGCTGAACCGGTGATCAAGGTGAACCAAAAAAAGCCGGCCGGCCGTATCCGCTCCATGGTATCAGATGAACCACCCTTGTGATAAGATTATCGGACTGGAAAGGAGGGGGGGATGTCTGCCCATATCACAACCATTCGTGTCCGTTACGGTGAAACCGACCAGATGGGTGTTGCCCATCACGGGGCCTATGTGAACTGGCTGGAGGCCGGTCGGGTGGATCTGTGCCGGTCCCTGGGTGTTCCATACAGTGATGTGGAGCAGGCGGGCTTCAACATGGCCGTTGCGGAAATGACCATCCGGTATCATCAGCCGGCGCTGTTTGACGAGGAAATCCGGGTGGAGACGTGTGCGGCCCGTGTCAGTCGACGGTTCCTTCAGTTTGACTACCGGGTGACCAACAGCCGTGACGAAACCGTTGTGACTGCTGTAACCAAACATGTGGTGGTGAACCGGGAACTGACCAAGGCGTCGCTACCGGACGCCATTCTGCAACCCCTCCGGAACGGGATGTCGGCTCATGCTTAGATTTGCCACTGCCGGACTGCCGGAAGGCGCCAAGTCGTACGAAGACGGTATCCCCATGCTGAAATCGCTGGGTCTGGACGCGCTGGAAGTGGAATTTGTATACGGGGTCCGGATGAAAGCGGACCGTGCCGAAGAAATCGGCCGGCTTGCGGTGAACAACGGGATTGCCCTGACCTGCCACGGCCCGTATTACATCAACCTGAACGCGAAAGAAGATGACAAGCAGGAAGCCAGCATTCAGCGGGTGGAAAACACCATCGAGGCGGGCCGCATCATGAGTGCCCGTTCGGTGACCTTCCATGCCGGGTTCTACCTGAAACAGGACCCGGAATCCGTGCAGAAACGGATCCGCTCGGTACTGAAAGACATCATGGACCGCAACCGGGCGGAAGGGGTACCTCAGGTAGCGCCGGAAACCACCGGCAAACCCACACAGTATGGAGAACTGACCGAACTGCTGCGGACCGTGAAGGGCATACCGGGGATGTCGATTTGTATTGACTTTGCCCACTTGCATGCCCGGAGCAACGGGCGGTACAATTCGGCAAAAGAAACCGAGTTTGTGCTGGAAAAAGTGGTCCAGCACCTCGGAGACAGTGCGTTGCAGAACATGCATATCCACATGGCGGGAATTGCATACGGTCCGAAGGGCGAAAAGCACCACCTGAACCTGAAGGAATCGGACCTTCAATATGAGGAAATTCTGCAGGTGCTGCGGACCTGGGATGTATCCGGTGTCGTGGTCTGCGAAAGTCCCAATCTTCAGGAAGATGCGGTCCTGTTGAAAGAGACCTGGTCCCGGCTGTGAAACAACCGGAGGACGGAGAACGTATTGATGGATGCGGCTGCTGAACAGCGGGTCATCGAAGCGGTACTGGATGGAGACATCGACCGGTTCGAAGATCTGGTTCGTCGCTACCAGAAACCTATCATCAACTTTATTTTCCGGATGGTAGGTAATTATGAGGACGCTGCTGAACTGTCCCAGGACGTGTTCATCAAGTCGTACTCATCACTGGCCAGCTACGATCCCAGTTATCGGTTTTCGACCTGGCTGTTTCGGATCGCAACGAACCGGGCCATCGACTTCCTCAGGAAGAAACGGGTCCCGGTGGTGTCCATGGAGGGCCCCGATGAAGAGTACACACCACAGTATCCCGCGGATGATGCTTCACCGCTGGATGAACTGGAAGACGATCGGGTACGGGCACTCCTGGCGGATGCAATTCAGCAGCTGCCCCCGGATTACAGGGAGGTGATTGTGTTGTATCATGTGAATGAAGTGAGCTATGAACAGATCGCCACGATCACGGGTCTCCCGCTGGGGACGGTGAAGAACCGGATTTTCCGGGCACGGCAAATGATGAGACGAATACTGGAAGGTGAAGTATGAACAACTGCCGGAATCTCAAGCAATATATCATGGACGAGTTGGATCCGATCAACCGTGACCTGTTCGAAGCCCATCTGAGAGATTGTGCCGGATGTCGCCAGGCACTGGCGATGGACAGCCGTCTCGCGGAAAACCTCAACGACATGCCCCGGGTCAACACGCCCCACGGGTTCAGCATGAGCGTCATGGCCGGTCTGGCTGCGCAACGCAGCACCCGGGCAGCTTGGCTCGTGTATGCCGCGGC
>DAINNF010000221.1:0-2826 GCA_036736005.1 Acidobacteriota bacterium | reverse complement strand
CGGCGAAATAGGGGGCCATGTTGGCCTGGGACCCGGAATGGGGCTGGACGTTGGCGTGGTCCGCACCGAACAGTTCCTTCGCCCGGTCCCGTGCGAGCCGTTCCACCACATCGGTATGTTCACAGCCGCCGTAGTACCGGCGTCCCGGATATCCTTCCGCATATTTGTTGGTGAACACCGAACCGGTGATCTCCAGAATGGCTTCCGATACATAGTTTTCAGACGCGATCAGTTCCAGGTTGTTTTCCTGGCGGCGGGTTTCGCCTTTCAATGCCTCGAATACATCGGGGTCGACGGATTGCAACCGTTCCACTTTCATATTTCTCTCCTCTTCCCTCAATCCGGGTGGTTGATATCCAATGGGTTGATGTCCGTTTCCATTGCATGGATCTTGTCCAGCCGCCGCTGGTGCCGGCCCCCTTCGAATGCATGGTCCAGCCAGCTGTCCACAATATCCCGTGCAGTCTCCGGTCCGGTTGTTCGTCCACCCATGCACAGGATGTTGGCATTGTTGTGCAGGGCGGCCAGTCGGGCAGTGGTGATGTCATGACAGAGTGCCGCCCGGATGCCCGGGACCTTGTTGGCTGCAATGGAGATTCCGATTCCGGTACCGCAGATCAGGATGCCCCGGACGCTCTCATCGGCCGCGACTTCATGGGCCACCGTCCGGGCAATATCCGGATAATCCACCGAATCCGGGCTGTAGCATCCCAGATCCGTTACCGGAATTTCACGCGCTTTCAGATGATTTCGAATCAGTTCTTTCAGTTCATATCCGCCATGGTCGGATCCGATCACCAGTTTCACGGTGCCCTCCCCGTTTCGTTTCAAGGATAGATCTGGTGGAATTCCCGGATGGCATACCCGTCTGTCATTCCGCCGATATAATCGGCAATGGCTCTGATAAATGTATCACACGCCATCAGCTGCTTCCGGGATTTTTTCTGGTCGGACGCCGGTAGCGAACGGAGATAGGGTTGACCGCTCTCACGGCTGGTCCGGATCAGGACATAATCCGGCAACAACATGGGGTTCCGGTAGAATGCTTCGAAAAGACCGGTGATCACGGTACGGGCGACTTCGTCCGACCGGGCCACCTCCCGGGAATAGATGATCCGGGTGTAGACGAATTCACGCAGCGCCCGGTATACGCCACTCACCGTTTCCGAGAACCCCATCCGAAAGCGGCCGTCCGGCAGGCGTTCCAGTCCCTGGTGCACCAGGTCATCCATAAACAGTTTAAACAGGGACCGGATCAGGTCATTCATCACATCGTATCCGTCTCCCCGTTTCAAAATGTCCCGCAGTATGTCCACATCCGCAAGCTGCGTGTCCATCAACTGGCTGACGCGGGCTGTTTTCAGTCGGATGCCGTCCTCCAGATCATGGCATTGCTGGGCGATTTCATCCGCCAGGGCCACCACCGCCGCTTCCGGCGTCCGGGGCGGCGATTCAATATCCAGTCCTTCATAGTCGAACCGGTTGTACAATCTGCCGCGGATACCGGTATGCTTCAGCATCCCTTCCCGGACCGGGTCGGTCAGATTGATGCCGTGGAATTCCGGATAGCGGTTTTCCAGGGTGTCACAAATCCGGACGCTCTGATAATTATGTTTAAACCCACCTGTCCGGGTGCGTGAGTCCTCATCCATTTCCGCGATCGGAATGTCTCCGGTCAGGATCCGGTCCAGGACAAATTCACCGGAATGGCCGAACGGCGCATGGCCGAGATCGTGTCCCAGCGCGATGGCCTCGGTCAGGTCTTCATTCAGGTTCAACGCCCGTGCCGCGGTCCGGGCCAGCTGGGTGACTTCCATGGTATGGGCGAGACGGTTGCGCAGATGGTCGCTTCGTTCCGGGGCGAACACCTGGGTCTTCTCCTTCAGTCGCTTGAATGCCAGGCAATGAATAATCCGATCCCGGTCATGCTGGAACGGTGTCCGGTAGTCGTCCGGGTTTTCCGGTTCCGGGTGGCGTCGCGTGGTACCCCCCGAACGGGTGGCATCCGGATGAAGGATGCGATCTTCGTTTTCGAAGTAAGCGGACAATCTCATCGTGATCTCTCCTCAGAATACCGGGTCGGTTTCCGCAAGGGGTTTCCGTTTCACCGGCATGGTCATGCAGCGGACACCGCCTCCGCCGCGGGCCAACTCTGCGCCACCGATTCCGACGGCTACCTTGTCCAGTGCATTCAGGTCCACTTCGTCCTGAATGACCTGATTCACGTCCACGATGGCAAAACCGGCGGACTCCAGTTCGCGGAACGTGTGGTAGTTGCACCCGTATCCCAGGATCTTGCCCGGTCCGAATGCGAAAAAATTGGTCCCGGACAGCCACTGTTCCCGTTCCTGGTCGGTCCGGTTCCGGCCACCGCAGAAAATCGGGTTTAATTTGATGCCCACATCCGCCAGCCCGGCGATCAGGTTGTCCACTTCCTCCATCCGGGTGGGCTGGTTGGGGGCAACGGTCAGATGAATGGTCTGCAGCCGCTCCTTGCCGAGAATATAGGGATAGTGGACCACGCACTGGTCCCGGTCCACCATGGTGAATACCATGTCCAGGTGAATGGTGGCCCGTTCCCGGGGCAGTACCACGGCAAAGAGGTGGAACGGTTCGGTCAGTTCCTCACGCAGCCGGTTCAGGAAAATATCAATGCTCTGGGGCGTGGTCCGTTCACTGATGCCGACGGCAACCACGTTGCGGCCGATCACCAGAAAATCCCCGCCTTCGATCGTGACGGATTCGTTTCCTTCCAACGTACCGTCGAACACGAACCCGTCTCCATGGATGTCCGGATGGTAGGTATAGATAAATTTGGCGATCAGT
>DAINNF010000220.1:0-2833 GCA_036736005.1 Acidobacteriota bacterium | reverse complement strand
GGACCAGTAGCCGCCCCATAACGGTTTGTCTGCTGAGCGCTGTTGCAGCAGGAGGCGCCCGCCTCCATCAAACAGAAAGATCGAGAACGCCCGGTGCAGAATACCGTCTCCCACATGACAGGCGGCCTTGTCCAGATGGCCCCGGACATTGTCCTGTTCATCCACCAGGATCAGTGGTTCATCATGAAAGGAAACCTGCGGATGACCGTTCATGTCTGCTCCGATAGAATAGACGGGCCGATTTCGGTAATGATGGACTGGTAACCCGCCTCTTTCATCGCTACCGCGATACCGTCCGCGTTCTCCGGCGCCAGCGCAATCATGGCACCTCCGCCACCGGAACCGGTCAGTTTCGCACCGTAAGCACCATGTTTGCGGGCGATCTGCACCAGCTCCTCCAATTCCCAACAGGAGACCTGAAGAGAGTTCAGCAACCCATGGGTAATGTTCATCAGATGACCCAGCTCTTTGAGCTTCATTTCTTCCACGCAGGTCCGCGCCTGAAGCGCCAGACGATCAATTCCCGAGAAAATCTCGTCATAAAGTGCCGGAGCCCGGTCCCGTGCTTCCCGCACACGGCGCACCATCTCAAGTGTCGGACCACTGATACCGGTCAGACCGATCACGATCGGGATTGCATCGGGTACATGCAGTTCCGTCATTCTCGGCTTCCGGTACAGGATGAATCGTCCGTAGGTGGACACCGTATTGTCAATACCGGACGGGGTCCCGTGGACCACCTGTTCGCTGGCAAAGGCCATCCGGTTGATTGCATCATGATCCAATCCCAGTTTAAAATGCCGGTTCAACGCGCGGGCAACGGCTACTGCAAGGGCGGCCGAACCACCCAACCCCATGGATCGCGGCAGTTCAGGAGACACTTCAACGGCAAAGTCCCGGTCACTCAACTTCGCTCCCCGGATCATCTCCTCCAGCGCCCGGTACATGGAGTGCCTGGCCTCCGGACCATCAAACAACCGGCTCTCCACCCCCCAACGGGGGATGAGAATCCGGATGCCGTTTCCACCTTCCAGCACGCGGGCCCGGATGCCCAGACGAATGGGGGCCGCAATAGCATGACTGCCGTAAACAACCGCATGTTCTCCCAACAGAATAACCTTGCCCCGGCCCACTCCGGTATCCGGAAATTCCCCGGTATCGGCATCTACTGAGGCTTCGCTGGTCCGGATATCCCGGATAATCTCCTCCGCCTTCCACTGTTTAATCTCACCTGAATCAACGAGACGCTCCACAACAGTCTCATAAATCTCAGGCGTAGCCCCGGCGGAAAACGCCACACTCCGGGCATGCAGCGACATATGTCCCCGCTGAATTCCTTCCGTACTGAGCGCCCGCAGTGCCGCAAAATTCTGGGCCAATCCAACAGCACCCATAATCTCCGCAAGCTCACGTGCGGATGAGACATTCAGCATCTTCAGCAACAGTTGAACGGTGCGGTTGGACCGCAGATTACCGCCCACGATTCCCACTTTCAGTGGAACATCCAATTCTCCCACCAGGTCTCCGGACCCGTTTCGTGTCCACCGGGTCAGTGAGGTGTAGTGCGAGCCACGGGCTGCATACGCATGAGCGGCGGCTTCAATCGCGCGCCAGTCGTTTCCTGTCGCTATCGCCACGGCGTCGATGCCGTTCATGATTCCCTTGTTATGTGTCGCCGCCCGGTAAGGATCCACAAGTGCGAATTCGTTGGCCAGTACAATACCGTCCCGGACACTTTCACCCGTATTGCGTCGGGTTTTCAGACAATCCACCGGAATCACAACCCTCGCCCGGACCATGGCCCGGTCCGTCAGGTTGGAGAGAATTCTCAGAAAAACCATGCCGCCTGTAATCTTCTCAATCAGGGGGGCCACACCCTCGCACATGCTGTTCACCATGTTGGCTCCCATGGCATCCCGGGTATCGACCAGCAGGTTCACCACCATGATGTCGCCCCGATGGGAAGCACCCGGATGGATGACCACTTCCAGGTCCCGGGCACCGCCACCCCGCTGAACCATCTTGGGATGAATCCGGTTGGCCTGTTCCAGGATATCTTCCTTCTGTTGCAACACAGCCTGGCGCGCAGTACGGGGATGCGCAACATCCACCACCTGAATCTGGCCCATCAGGAGCGGTTCACTGCTTTCCACATGAAAACCACCCGCCCGGCGAATGGTCTTGGCAGCGGAACTGATGGCCGCAATGATGGACGGTTCCTCCACCACCATGGGAACCACCACGTCTCGTCCGTTCACCTGGAAATTCAACCCCAGTCCGACAGGCAGTGTAAACGCACCGATCACGTTCTCCACCATTTTGTCCACTTCATCGGCACTGAGGCGCTGTTTTTCGGAAAGCAGCAACAGGTAGTCCTTTTCGTTCAGGAGCCCGCGGTCTTTCAGTAACAGTAAGCGGTCCGGGACCGTCATCTTGTAAAAACCCGGCAATCGCATAGCGGCTCAGCTCTCCTGTTCCACGATCGCCCTGACCCCGTGCGTCCCGATCTGCAGATCATAGGCGGGATAACCGGCCTGTTCCAACCGCCGCAATGTGTCCGCCACATCCTGATTCCCGGAAGCAAACAGGATTCCCAGATCTCCACCGCCCGCACCGGACGGTTTGTAGGCAAGCCCGGCTTCCGTACAGATATCGCGGATTTGCGCGTGTTCAGGCGAAATGATGGGGGTGTTACTGGCGTTCCCCAGTTCTTCCATCGTCTTGCCGTAAAGGGAAACCAGTTCCAGGAAACCGCTTGTGTCGGACTGTTCCAATGACCGGAAACCCGCAACCGCCAGTTCCGTCATCCGTTCCATAAAGGCCGCATATTGAC
>DAINNF010000219.1:0-2875 GCA_036736005.1 Acidobacteriota bacterium | reverse complement strand
GTCCACATGAATTTCCGCTGTCCCTTCATCCTCGTCGTCCATGGGTTCCGGCGTTTCTTCGTCCTCGTATGCTTCGGGAATCTCCGGCACATCCGCGGAAAGGTCTTCCGCCGCAAATTCCGGCACAGCATCCTGGTTATATTCGGCCGACAGGGTTTCCGATACCTTTTCTTTGTATTCCTTAAACTTGTTCAGCCGTTCAAATTTGTCCTCGTTTTCTGATTCCAGTTTCTCCAGCTTCTTTTTCGCCTGGTTATCCGTAAACTCACCCAGTTCACACCGGACCGTAATCTCTTCCTTTTCTGCCATGTAGGCCTTCAATTCATCCTCAATGGCCTCAATTTCCGTATTCAGCTCCGCCTTGCGCAGCTTCAGCTGGTCATACAGCGGATACAGTTCCGTATTCAGCTGATCCAGCTTATGCTTGTAGTCTCCCATAATCTTCTGGAAGACCTGTTCCGTGACGGTATCCTTCTTTTCCTTGAGCTTCTCCACACGATCAACAAATACCTGCTGCTCGTCCTGAAGCCCTTTGACCTTCCCCAGCAGTTCATCAATGGCTTCGAAGTCCATCTCTACCTCCAGTCTTTATGTTGTAGGATGTTGATCATATTGTATCTCCATCTGTCGGAAAGTCCAGTAGATTCCCCATCTTCAGCCTGCCCATTTCCCCAACGCGCATTCACGGTATGGCCCGTGCTTCCCTTTTGGGGGTGACATCGGGGTCGCAGGGTTCTACAATACGTATACACGATGGAAACCGACATATGGAAGAAGACCACAGGAGGTTGCTGTGCACAAACGCTTGAGTTGCATGCTCATTCCCCTGTGCATACTGCTGCTTTCGACTCATACGGCCCTTGCCCAACAGGACACCCCGAAGACATCGGCAACCATCGAACATCTGTTGGACCAGGCCGAACAGGAGCTCCATCAGACCGTCTGGAAGAGCATTGGACCCGCAAGTCGGGCCCTGGAACTGGCACAGGAGCAGCATGATCGTGTTGCGGCGGCCCGCGCCCACCTCATGCTGGGTAAGATATACCTGGATCTGAAAGATACCGAAAAGGCCATGTATCATCTGATGCCCGCGTTGAACACATTTGTCGAAACCGGAAACAAGAAGCTCGAAGCCCGCACACGAAACCGGCTCGGACGCCTCTACCGGGAAACCGACGACCGGGAAAACGCGCTGAAACAACTGCGCCTGGCCGTTGACCTGTATCGCGAAGTAGATGACAAACTGGGCCTTGCCCGTGCCCTGAACTCACTGGGCGCCTATTATTGGATCAGTGACGATCCGAAACGCGCGCTCACCTACTTCAACGAATCCCTCGCCCTTCAGGAAGCCCTCGATGACAAGATCGGTCAGGCCGCATCCCACAGCAATATCGGTATGGTAAATCAGAAGCTGGGGAACGCGGAACAGGCCCTGCAACATTACCGGAAAGCCATCGAAATTGCACGGTCCATTGACTACAAAGGAGCTGTCGCGTCCGCACTCATTAACCGGGCAACGCTCTACTACGGAAGGAAACAGAATCGGGACGCGTGGAAAGAGGCGGAAGAAGCGGAACGCATCGCCGGATCCATCGGAGATCTGGACACCTCGTTGGAAGCGGTAACCCTCATGTCCAACATCCGGCGCAGCGAAGGCCGGTACCAGGAAGCGCTGACATACCGGGACCGGGCGGATGAGATCCGCGACACACTGGCGGAGAAGATGGTGGCCGACCGGATCGCGGAACTTCAGGCCCAGCATGATCTGGAGGCGAAGGAGCGCACCATCCGCCTGCTGCAGCAGGAAAACCGCATCCAGGAGCTGACCATTGAGCGACAGCGAACCTACCGCAACCTGATGATCCTGGGCATCGCCATCCTGCTGGGCGTCGGCCTCACCTTCGGCATCAGTACTTTGAAGAAGAAAAGAAAGGCAGGCAACGACGCAAGCCGATCCGGCTAATTGTTTAAATACCAACTTCCAATCGGTCTCGCGGCCGAAGTGTTCAGTGTACAGTGTGAAGTGTTCAGTGTTCAGTGTATAGTGTACAGCCCGGAAAGGGCCGGGAACGCTACTCAGGTCGGCGAATCGGGTTCAGCATTTCGTGGCGAAAAGAAACGGGGCCGAATGGCCCCGGATTGGAATCCTCTATCTGGATTTTCTGCCCCCTACTCCTACTCCAACTCCAACTCATTCACAGGGCCTTGGGATGGGTGTCCCCGGAATTATTCTGGCGAGTGGGTGCCTCCGGAATTATTATGGTTCAAAGAAATAACAGAGAACCATACCCACGCCTTTAACAGTTTCTTCATAACTTTCAATAGATCCAGTGAACGCGAGGGGCCCATATTTCAACCATCCAATACCGAGCTGTCCGGCCTTAGCGTCTGCACTTGAAAAACATTCCTCCGAAATGTCCGCGCACCCGGATAAGACTGACCTTAAGCCCGCTCGTTGCATAGAGAAGACGCAGATGACAAACTGTGATTTGTCTGCTCCCACATCAAAGCTCACATAAACGAAATCTGAAGCATTAACCTTTTCACTGACGATGGCCACGTTGCCATGTTGTTTAAGGCGCTCAAGAACTAGCCTTCTTGCCTCTTCTCTTGAAAATGGTGCAATCTCACCAAACTCCGATGAAAACACGATTTCCACGTTCACTCTTGAAAGGCACGTCCCGACACTACATGTCAATAACAATGCCAAGCCGAACAAAAACTTTAACCATCTCACCATCGTTACTCCTTAAAATAATTCCAGGGACACATTACTAAATTTTCTCCCCAACATGTGAATTCCAATTCAAAGTGCACCATTTGGCCTCTGAAAGAAGACCTCATGCGGGGTCTGATAGTCGAGGCATTTCCTGGG
>DAINNF010000218.1:0-2888 GCA_036736005.1 Acidobacteriota bacterium | reverse complement strand
GGAAAAACGGGTGGACTATTTCGTGAACGAACTGGGTCAGCCATTCACCAACCTGAGCTCGGTAATTTTCGAGACGGATACGAAGGCCCTGACCGCCATCATCATTTCCGGAAACGAAAACGAGAAACTGCTCTTCACCCCGTCGGATAATACGGCGGACTCCTGGGAAGTGGTGGACCGCTATACCTCCACGGGTGGTTTTTCCAGCTTCTATCCGGTAGGCCAGACCACCACCCCGGATTACGTGCTGTACGGTGTCAGTTCCGATGCCGGATACGGGTTTAACAACCTGGTGAAATGCTATGACAAAACGAACGGGGAGCTTCTCTGGCAAACGGACCTGGCCAGTGGTGTGGCCGGACGGGGAATGGCGACCTCCGCTTCGGGCGACTACGTGTATTACTATGGCATCATCCCGGCCTCGGGCAGTACCAACTACCAGGTATACTGTCTCAACGCCCATACCGGCGGCCTGATCAATGGTGCCTACTATTCCAACGCGGGCGAGTTTTCTTCGCAGGATTCGATCCGAAACAAAATTCACGTGGCTTCCGCCGTGAATACGGTTGTGGTCGTCTACCAGGCACCGGACGGCGTGCACCGGCATCTCTATGACGAAACATTGTCAACCGAATATGGTTCCCATACCTGGTCCGACCTGGATACCGTTGTCACCGATGTGGGTGTATACAACAACAACTATCTCATGCTGCGCACCGACTGGAACGACGTGGACAGTGTCTACAACCAGATTGTGTTGTGGGCTTTCCCGTACAACAACCTGGCCGGGGGCGGCATTTTCCAGGAATTGGACAACTTGAGGGGTACCGGCAGATCCAACCATGTGTTCGGGGAAGGCCTCTTTGTGGATGATGAAAAAGCATACCTCGCGCTCAAAGTGTGCGCCGATGATCCGTATGGCGGAGATCTGAGAAATCTGGCCGCGTCCGTGGCGGACCTGTCCGGGGCCTATTTCAATCTGACCGACAATCACTTGTATGCCGGTTTCCTGAATTATGACCGGTCCTCCATCATGGATGCCTCGGTGTCCACGTTCATGGGACCGGACAACGAAATCTATATGGGTGTGTCGGGGTGGAAGCGGTCCTGCATCCTGCAGCCGTATTACTCCCAGTCGCGGGGATATGACTATACCTTCGACAACCTGCAGTGCGAGGGGGACAGCCTGTACATGGTGAGCTGGTATGTGGAACTGGGTGCATTGAACGGCAGCACGGCGGATCACGTGGTCCGGGTGAGGAAAATCCCGTTCACCGAATTCTTCTGCAAAGGACTCCAATAGTCGCCACGTTTCCATTCAACAAAACGGGCCCGGAACTCTCCGGGCCTCTTTCTTCCATCTCATCTCTTTTTCCCTGCTATTCACTGATCACTATCCAATGTCTCGCCCTGCGAGACATCACTCCTACCCCCACTCCCGCCCATCACTGTCCGCCTTGCGGGACTACTTATTCCCCCAGCGGTAGAAATCCGTGAACGACGTCTTCTTGGCCTTGATGATGATCGTCTGGGGACTTTCCAGGTCCAGTCCACTCTTGGTGTCATCTGCCGTCACGATATACAGATCGTCCCCTTCCACAACCGGACCGATAACCTCCGCTGCATAGGTTTCGCCTTGTCTGAAGGTGTATTGCAGCAGCTGGCTTCGGTACCAGAAGGACGCCCAGGCATACATCCCGTCATCCGGCCCCTTGAAAATGGAAATATTGGAATTCATCGCGGTATAGCCGGTATAGAAAATTTCTCCCATTGCCCATGCATTGGTGGACATATTCAGGGTGGCGGGTCGCAGGTCCGCCGGTGAAATCGGGAGATAGGTGATACCCCCATGTCGGGGCGGTCCCGCACAGGCCTTCAGCATCATATACAGGTAGTCACCTTCGACATACGCACCATCTGCCAATACGTGAACCGGCTGACCGTCCCACCTCGGGTTGTCGAAAGTATGAACCTTGCCGCCTCCCAGAAGTGCATTGTATGGAAAGCGGTACATGTTGACCTTGTTGTACACCTCGTCTGTTTCGTTGAAACTGGAATGGAGCATATAGTAGTAGTTGTTGTGTCGCATCAGGTCGGTGAGTACCGTATCCATATCCCAGATGGATGTATCGATCAATGTATCCAGATACTGGCTGTACAACTGACGAACGGTCTGTCCCTCCGGGCTCTGGTAGACCACCAGTGCCGTATTTGCGGTGGCTGCCACGAGGATATTGCGCAGATAGATGTTGCCGGAACCGAATTCCGTTGCGTACGAGAAGTTGACCGTATTGATTTCGGCCCCCGTATCCGGATCAAAACACACCACGGCGTACTCGGCTCCGGAAGGGGCATCCACATATCCGTACAGGTAGCAGGTGTTCTGGTTGGCTGCCACGACCAACCCTTCCGCGAGCAGATTGGCATGAAAATCCGATTGCCAGAGCAATTGTCCCGTGTGCTTGTCAAAACACTTCACCAACGTGTTGAATCCATAATAGGCCGGGTCGGCACTCACCGCATACATCACATAATCATTTGTTACCGCCTGTCCCCCATAGCTGTACCAGGACCGTTCATCGGAAGTGTAGCGGTCCACCACCTCCCAGGTATCGGGCGTTTCCGACGACCGTGTGAACAGCAGCTTCTCATTCTCATTGCCCGAGATCGTGATGGCCGTCAGCGCAGGGGAATCCGTTTCAAAAATCACGGAAATCAGATTCGTGAACGGTTGACCCAGTTCATTCACAAAATAGTCCACCCGTTTCTCCATCGGCCCAAGATCAAAGGGCGTGCCGGTATGTTCCAGTGTGTCCGAAGTGAAATAGCGGGTTGAACCGCCCCGGGTTTGACGGAGACTCCGGAGTTTGAGAGGATGGAGTCATGTC
>DAINNF010000217.1:0-2936 GCA_036736005.1 Acidobacteriota bacterium | reverse complement strand
CTATCTGCCGGATGAAGACCAGGGATTGCTGATGATTCAGGTCATGCTGCCCACCGGTTCGACACTGGAACAGACCGACAAGGTCATGGATGAAATCCGGGATTATGTCATGAAAGATGAAAAAGAAGCGGCCAAGTCGATCATGACCATTTCAGGCCGCAGCTTCGCCGGATCCGGACAGAACAACGGTATGGCCTTTGTACGGCTCCAGGACTGGGACCTGCGTCAGCGTCCCGATCTCCGGGTGGAAGCCGTGGCAGGCCGGATTATGGGCCGGTTCGCACGAAGCCGGGAAGCTCTGATCTATGCCTTCGCCCCGCCGGCCGTGGTGGAACTGGGTACATCCATGGGCTTCGATTTCCAGTTGCAGGACCGGGGCGGGATCGGTCATGAAAAGCTGATGGAAGCACGGAACATGCTGCTGGGGATGGCCGCTCAGAATCCCAACCTGCAGGCCGTACGACCCAACGGAATGGAAGATGTCCCGGAATACTATGTGGATGTGGACTGGGAAAAGGCCGGAATGCTGGGCATACCGATTTCCTCCATTCACCAGACCATTTCATCCGCGTTTGGCAGCGCCTACATCAATGATTTCGTTCAGGGCGGCCGGATCAAGCGGGTGTATGTTCAGGCGGATGCCCCGTACCGGATGCTCCCCAAAGATCTGAAAAAACTGTATGTCCGCAACAACATGGGACAGATGGTGCCGTTCTCCGCCTTTGCCAGCGGTCACTGGGGATTCGGATCTCCCCTTCTGGAGCGGTTCAACGGCTTCCCTGCCATGAACATACTGGGACAGGCGGCGCCCGGAAAGAGTTCCGGTGACGCAATGGCCGCCATGGAAGATATCGTCAGCAGACTGCCGCGGGGGGTCGGATTCGACTGGTCGGGCATCTCCTACCAGGAACGGATGGCCACCTCCCAGACCGGCATTCTCTATGCTTTCTCCATCCTGGTGATTTTCCTCTGCCTGGCAGCACTCTATGAAAGCTGGTCCCTGCCGATTTCCGTCATGCTGGCCCTGCCACTGGGTGTGATCGGTGGTATCGTGGCTTCCACGGTACGGGGCCTGCCCAACGACGTCTATTTCCAGATCGGTCTGCTGACGGTGCTGGGGTTGACCACCAAGAACGCGATCCTGATTGTTCAGTTCGCCCAGGCCAAGGTGCACGAAGGAATGGATTTGATTGCGGCCACAGTGGAAGGGGCGCGCCTGCGGCTTCGCCCCATTGTCATGACCTCGCTGGCCTTCGGATTCGGTGTAATCCCACTGGCCATTTCAACCGGGGCCGGGGCCGGTGCCCAGAACGCCATCGGAACCGCCGTACTGGGCGGCATGTTCACCGCAACGTTCCTGGCCATCTTCTTCATTCCGCTGTTCTACGTGGTGGTTTACCGGGTCTTCGGAAAGAAGAAGTACCGGGAATTGCAGGAAAGAGAAGCAACCCCTCAATCGAACACGGAGGGCAACTGATATGAAACAGAAGATCACCATACTGGCGGCGTTCCTGGTGATGGCCTCGGGCTGCACCATGATCCCGAAATACGATCGACCTGAAGCACCCGTACCGGACACATTTACCGCCACTTCCGGCAGTTCGCAAACGGAACCGACTCCCCAGACGGAACTCAAGTGGCAGTCATTCATCACCGATCCGGGCATGAAAGCCGTCATTGAGCTGGCCCTCGAAAATAACCGGGATTTGCGGATCGCCTCACTGAACATTGAAAAGGCCCGTTCACTGTACCGGATTCAGCGGTCGGAACTCTATCCCACCCTTGCAGTGGGCGCGACCGCGTCCCGTGAACGGACGGGAAGCCAGCTGTCTGAAGACGGACAACCGACGACACGGGACGAATATGCCGTAGGAGTCGGTTTCACCTCGTGGGAATTGGACCTGTTCGGTCGGATCCGCAGCCTCAAAAAGCAGGCACTGGAACAGTTTCTGGCTACGGAGACCGCCCTGGACAGTGTCCAGTTGTCCCTTGTCACCGGTGTCGGTAACAGCTATCTGGCCCTTGCGGCCGACCGGGAAAACCTCCAGTTTGCGCAGGCAACACTTCAGGCGCAGCAGGATACCGCCCGATTGATCAGAAAGAGTTATGAACTGGGTGTGGCATCTGAACTGGAGCTACTCCAGGCCAAGTCCCAGGTAGAAGCGGCGAAAGTGGATGTGGCCCGCTTCAGCGCACTGGTGGAAACCGATCTCCACGCTCTGAACCTCCTGGTGGGAACCACGGTACCGGAAAAGCTGCTGCCGGAATCGCTGGACGCCATACAGAGTCCTGCCACAGTCCAAAGCGGAGTTTCATCGGACGTCCTGTTGAGACGGCCGGATGTCCGGTTGGCGGAACACCGTCTGAAGGCCATGAACGCCAATATCGGTGCCGCCCGTGCCGCCTTCTTCCCCCGGATCACCCTGACCGCATTTGCCGGTTCCATCAGCAGCGAATTGTCCAGCCTGTTTGATTCCGGCACCGGCGGGTGGAGTTTTTCACCTCAGATCACCCTGCCCATTTTTGATATGGGTGCCCGCCGGGCCAATTTGAATGCCGCAAAGGCGGAGCGGGACATTGCGGTTGCCAACTACGAGAAGACCATTCAGGTTGCGTTCAAGGAAGTCAGCGATGCATTGTCATTACACAAGCACCTGAACAGTCAGCTGGCGGCACAGCAGGCCCTGACCGACACTGCAGAAGCGGCCTACCGTCTTTCCAAAGCACGTTATGACGAGGGAGTGGACAGCTATCTGTCTGTACTGATCGCTCAACGCTCTCAGTACGCGGCTCAGATGGGACTGGTTCAATTGAAACTGGCCCAGTTGGCCAATCGCCTTCAACTGTACAAGGTATTGGGCAGCGGAATCGAGTAACAGGCAACCGGCTGGAGATAAAGAAAGCGGGGCATATGCCCCGCTTTCTTTGTCTTCATC
>DAINNF010000216.1:0-2947 GCA_036736005.1 Acidobacteriota bacterium | reverse complement strand
TGAGCGGCGATCGGCTGCGGGTTCTGGATTCTCTGTCCATGGACAAGGCAAAGACCCGTCTCCTTCATGACAAGATCATCAAGGGAATGGAAACCACCAGTGTTCTTCTGGTAGATGGAGATCAGAACCGGGAACTGTATCTGTCTTCCCGGAACCATCCCCGGTTGAAGTCCATGGTGGCGGCTGATCTGAACGTATACGACCTGATGAAATACGACTACGTGTTTCTGACCGTTGAAGCGGTGAAACGCATTGAGGAGGTGCTGTCATGAAATCAGTACACGATGTGTTGATCCGGCCGCTTCTCACGGAGCGCAGCAATGATCTTCAGGAAGGACAGAACGCCTACTGTTTTGAAGTGGCGCGGGACGCGAACAAGATTGAAATTCGAAATGCGGTGGAAAAGATCTTCGACGTAAAAGTGAAGAAGGTCTGCGTGATGAATGTAACGGGCAAGAAGAAACGCCTGGGACGTTTTGAAGGGTTCCGCCGGAGCTGGAAAAAGGCCGTCGTTTATCTGGCGGACGCAGGCCAGCGCATCGATTTCTTTGAGAATTAAGAGGAGACCGTCATGGCGTTGAAGAAATTCAAACCAACGACCCCGTCCCGCCGGGAAATGACGGTGGCGGACTTTTCCGGTTTGACCAAGAAGGCCCCGGAAAAATCGCTGACCGAGAAGCTCTCCCGCACGGGCGGTCGGAACAATCGTGGTCGTGTCACGGTTCGGTTCCGTGGAGGAGGTCACAAACGGCGTTACCGTGTGATCGACTTCAAAAGGCAGAAAGACAATGTACCGGCAAAGGTTTCGGCCATTGAATATGATCCCAACCGGTCTGCCCATATTGCACTGCTGGTGTATGCAGATGGTGAAAAGCGGTACATCATTGCTCCGGCAGGATTGAAAGTGGGCGACACGGTGGAATCGGGTGCCAGTGTGGATATCATCGTGGGCAATGCCATGCCCCTGAAGAGCATCCCGGTTGGTACGCTGGTCCACAATGTGGAACTGAAGATTCAGAAGGGCGGACAGATGTGCCGCAGTGCCGGTTCTTATGCACAGCTTCTGGCCAAGGAAGGCAAGTATGCGCATTTGCGGCTGCCGTCCGGTGAAGTCCGGCTGGTCCATGCGGACTGCCGGGCAACGATTGGTCAGGTCGGCAACCTGGAGCATGAAAATATTACGATCGGCAAGGCCGGTAGAAGCCGGTGGCTGGGGCGTCGGCCCCATGTCCGTGGCGTAGCCATGAACCCGATCGATCACCCGATGGGCGGCGGTGAAGGCCGTTCTTCCGGTGGTCGTCCGTCCTGCACCCCGTGGGGGAAACCCACCAAGGGATACAAGACGCGTAAGAAGAAGAACCGTTCGGACAAATACATTGTCCGCAGACGGAAAGCTTAGTGGAGGAACACGATGACGAGGTCACTGAAAAAGGGCTACTTCGTAGACGACCATTTGATGAAGAAAGTGCTGCATGCGAATGAAACCAGCAGCAGACAGGTGATCAAAACGTGGTCGCGTCGCTCCACGGTAACACCTGAAATGGTTGGCTTGACGTTTGCCGTACATAACGGGAAGAAGTTCATTCCGGTATATGTGGACGAAAATATGGTCGGACACAAACTGGGTGAATTTGCACCAACCCGCACCTTCCGGGGCCATGCCGGCAAGGACAAGGGCTCCAAGAGAAGATAGGGGATTAGCGATGGTTTCGAGAGCAATTGCAAAATATGTAAAGGGATCTCCCCAGAAGACCCGTGTCGTGGTTGACGCGATTCGGGGTCGGATGGTTGGCGATGCCATGGCGATTCTGGGTACTTCTCCCAAGAAGTATGCCCGCACCGTGGAAATGGTGCTGAAATCCGCAATCGCCAATGCAGAGCATCGCAGTGAGGCGATTGATGTGGACCAGCTCTATGTGAGCCGAGCGTTTGTTGACCAGGCGCCCACGCTGAAGCGGATCAGAGCCGCCGCCATGGGGCGTGCGGTGAGAATCCTCAAGCGGTATTCTCACATTACCATCGAACTGGATGTGAAAGAGTAACTGGAGGTATTCGTGGGTCAGAAAGTACATCCGTATGGGTTCCGCCTGGGATACAACAAAACCTGGAAATCCAGGTGGTTTGGTGGGCGGAATTACCAGGATCTTCTTCACGAAGACCTGGAATTGAAAAAGTATATGAAGAAACAGCTGTACCATGCCGGTATTTCTTCGATTGAGATTGAACGGGCGGCGGACAAGATTACGGTGAACATTTTTACCGCAAAGCCCGGCATCATCATCGGCCGGAAGGGTTCAGAAGTGGACAAGCTCCGTGCAGACCTGCAGAAGAGGTTGGATCGCAAGGAAGTGTACATCAACATTGAACAGGTCAATGCCCCGGAAGCGGACGCCCAGCTTGTGGCGGAACAGATTGCTTCCCTGCTGGAGCGGCGTATCGCGTTCCGTCGGGCTATGCGGAAGGCGATGGAAAACGCCCAGAAAAAGGGCGTGGACGGGATCAAAATCAAGGTATCCGGACGACTGAACGGTGCCGATATTGCCCGGACAGAGGAATACAACTGGGGACGCATCCCGTTGTCCACGTTGAAGTCAAACATTGATTACGGCCTGGCCGAGTCCATGACCACGTACGGTGTGATCGGCGTAAAGGTCTGGATCAGCAAGGGTGAGCGCGTGCCGGAACGTCCCGGGAAACGCGCCAGACGCGAACGGTGAGGTGACCCATGTTGATGCCCAATCGCGTAAAGCATCGGAAAGTACAGAAAGGCCGGGTGAAAGGAAAAGCCACCCGTGGGAACGCCGTTTCTTTCGGGGAATTCGGCCTTCAGGCATTGGAAGGCGCCTGGATTACCAGCCGCCAGATCGAGTCGGCTCGTGTAGCCATCACCCGTCACGTCAAGCGTGGTGGTAAGATCTGGATCCGGATGTTCCCGGACAAGCCTTAC
>DAINNF010000215.1:0-2954 GCA_036736005.1 Acidobacteriota bacterium | reverse complement strand
ACTGCATGCCGGGAACGAACCGGACCCCGTAATTCCGAAAACCTTGAAAAGACAGGAAATATGAATCACAATACAGATGGAGGTGCAACCATGAATGAACAGACAAACAACGAAATCTTTGCCAAAGGGAGCCATGCTCCAACCGAATACTTCACGGGAACGGTCTGGGTCAACATGCTGGTAACCGACGAGGACAATGTGTACAACACGCAGGCCTATGACGTGCGGTTTGAAGCCGGGGCACGGACCTACTGGCATTCCCATCCGGGTGGACAGCTGCTGTTCGTGACGAGCGGCAACGGATATTACCAGGAGAAAGGGAAACCGGCGAGGCGCCTGTCAAAAGGAGATGTGGTCGAGATTCCGAAACATGTGGTGCACTGGCACGGTGCCGCCCCGGATTCTCCGTTTGTCCACCTCGGTGCCAGTACCCGGACCGACCTGGGCCCCGCTGAATGGTCCGGACCGGTAACCGACCAGGAATACAAAGAAGCCACCTCCAAGTAATGCCCACACGCATTCGGGGCACAGGTCAATCCCTGTGTCCCGGAAATGATTCCCTGAAGATTGGATTACGCTTCGTCTTTGTTAGAGCGCTGCATGGCGGCATATTGTTCCGGATAATGTTCTTTCATACATTCCGGGCAGATGCCGTGGCTGATATCCGCTTCAGAATGTTTGCGGATATAGACGTCAACCTGTTCCCAATAACCCTCGTCATCCCGGATCTTCTTGCAGAATGAACAAAGCGGCAGAATACCCCGCAGGGACCGGATTTCCATCAGTGCCTTTTCCAGCTTCCGGATGACACGTTCCCGTTCCGCCTCGACTCGCTTGAGATCGGTCACATCCTGGACAATCCCCTCGATTCCCGTCACATCACCATGTTCGTCGAACACCGGCACCTCTGTTGTTCTCAGATGTACGCGGTGTCCGTCCTTGTGCCAGTATTCCGCCTCATACGGCTCCTGCTTCTCACCGCGCAGACCGGCATTCGTATGCTCCACCACATCCTGGTTGATCGGGTTATCGGTTAAGTAGTCCGCGTAGTGTCCCATGAAATCATCCCGGCTGTAACCGAGCACATTGACGATAGACGGGCTGAGGTAGGTGAAATTGCCATCCTTGTCATGGCTGTAGATCACATAATCCCGTTCCAGAGACTCCACCAGACGCCTGTATTTCCGTTCACTGCTGAGCAGCGCTTCTTCAACTTCTTTCAGCCTGTTGATATCCTCGGCAAGCGCTTCCAGTTCCCGGATCCTTGTCAACAGCTCTTCATATGTGGGTTTTTCTGACATAACAATCGGCCCTCACCTGTTTGTTATCCTGATTCTCAATCGCACAGCCCCCGGATCATGACAACCCGGGGCGGGTAATTGTCAATTTTACACCAAAAAGAATCTGCTCGCTCACACGGTTTGTGTGAACACACAAAGGCGGTTCAACCGACATGTCCTCAGTCAAGACATGCTCTTTCCACTCACTGATATCTATTCAAGCACAAAACTGTCCCGTCCTATCCTTTCCGAAAGCTCCTATTTCAGTTTGACCAGTTCCACCCGTCTGTTTTTTGCTCGTCCCTGGTCTGTATCGTTGCTCATCCGCGGGCAGGCAGGACCCACGCCAACGGGCTTTATCTGATCAGCAGAGATTCCATATGCGGATACCAGTCTCCGGATAACCGCATTGGCTCTGTCCATGGACAGTTTCATGTTGGCGTTGAAGTCGCCGGTACTGTCCGTGTGACCGACCATCAAAAATGAATTGTCCGGATTCTCTTTCAGGTAATCAGCGATAACCTGCAGAGCCGCTGAAGATTCCGTTTTCAGTTCAGCGGTACCGGTATCGAAGAAAACATCATAGATGGCAATCCGTCCGGTCTGTTCAATCTTCTCATTGATCAGGTTCACCGTGACATTATCCAGATCCATGGCCTCTGCCACGACGGTTACCAGTGAATAATAGGTGGTGTTACTGAAGACAGCCGCTGCCACACTGATAAAAACATCGCCCTGCGGCGTACTGACCTTTCCGGAGACATAATCTTCTGCCTCTCTGGGCAGATTTGCATAGGCCCAGAGCTTCATGTTACTCAAGCCCCTGCCTTCAACACGTCCGGTACCAAAATAATCCTTCATAAAGGCAATCTTCTTGCCGGTTTCTTTATCCGTGAATGAATTGGCGTTCCTTGAAAGATGGAAAACGGTGCCGCCCTTACTCAAGATTGCTTTCTCATAGTTCTTGATGACCTCAAAGGGAGAAACGCCTTCCGGAACAGCTGCGAATCGTCTTCGCATGATTCCTTCAACTTCCTCATAAGACGTTTCACCGGTGAGATAGTAATAAGTTTGATAGCCGACTTTGTCATCGAAAATGGGCTCACTGCCCTTGAAAAGGGAAATTGTCTCTGATGAATCCTGCGCCATCACGGCATGGGCAAAACCCAGGGCCATCACAACCATCATCAGAAATGCCTTCTTATTCATATACTTCTCCATTTTTGGGGTCACATCACTGAAATCATCCCAACCGCACGGGTGAAATGCTTCCGATTTGTTTTAATTATGATAGCACGGATGAAAATGCAATCAGAGATGAATGGATAGCTGTCCCTGTTACACCGGACCGGACGAAATAACGCAAACAGGAAAATGATGAAAAAAGAGGCAACAAGAGGGGCCTGTTCCCGGTTTTCCCACGGATGTAAAAGTCGACCAATTTACACTCATCACCCACTGGAAAATCCTGGCAAATTGGACCGTGCGGGAAAGTGGTCGATTACCCCCGATAAGCTAACCCGGCAGGTGAACTCCACTCGGTAGTTTTTCGAACTCGGGTCTGCCGAATAAGTACCCCTGGAAGAGATCAATGCCTTCCTGCCGGAGCCAATGATATTCCTCTTCGGACTCAACACCTTCAGCAATGATATCAATCCCCAGTCCACGGCAGGT
>DAINNF010000214.1:0-2998 GCA_036736005.1 Acidobacteriota bacterium | reverse complement strand
TTTTTTCTGGAACATGCCAGTCTCTTGATCCCGCATGAAATGCTGACTGATTTTGTTGACCGGTTTAAATCGGACAGAATTCGGGAGACGGTCAACGACAACCGGAAAATGCTGGAAACGGGAACCGGCAGTACCATGCTGATTGAGCGGGACCCGTTAATGCTGCTGGGCCTCCTTTCGTCGCTTTCGAACCAGATGAAGGGGAAGTACCAGTTGGCATTCCCCGACGGGTACTATGCATCAACAGACAATCAGCTGCTCCTTGCTTTTCTCAAACCCGTTGACAGTGCCGATAACATTGAGTACACACGGAAGCTCATGCGCTTTGTGCTGGAAACGAGGGACCGGGCATTGGAGTTGTTCAAGCAGGAAGCGGATGAACCGGATCAACTCAGTGCGCGGTTTACCGGTGCGCATGCCATTACATATTTTGACCAGGCGGTCATGCGGAGTGACATGGGCTCTACGTTTATTCTGTCT
Source organism: Acidobacteriota bacterium (assembly GCA_036736005.1). GTDB lineage: Bacteria > Acidobacteriota > Holophagae > Thermotomaculales > Thermotomaculaceae > DAINNF01. Next base: position 2,518 of record DAINNF010000214.1, on the reverse strand, counting down.
TTCGTAATGGTTATCCTCATTTTTGTACTGGCTTACAGAAATCCCTTTTCCTTTATTTATGCTGCGGTTCCGCTCCTGCTGGGTGAACTCTGGGCATTTGGCCTGGCCTATTTCATTGTGGGAAATCTCAATTTACTGACTTCGGTTACCGGCGCGATCATTGTCGGGCTTGGTATCGATTTTTCCATACACATCTATTCCCGTTATCTGGATGAACGGGTGGCACACGAAGACACGGATACGGCATTGAGAATTGCCATTTCCGAAACCGGAGCATCCACCGTGGCCGGTGGATTGACAACAGCGGCAGCATTTGCGGCCATGTGTTTTTCATCCTTCAAGGGGTTGCGTGAATTTGGCATTATTGCGTCCCTGGGAATTCTCTGTACGTTGCTGGCCGTTACCACCGTATTGCCTCTTATGTTCCTGCTGAGAAAACGAATGAAGCGGCCGAAGCGGTTGACACGGTTCGGGCTTCATTTTTTTCATTCCATGATTGACCGGCACTATCGGGCAATTTTCTGGAGCTTTACGGCAATTACGTTGATCATGCTCTCCTTTGCTGTCCGATTGGAGATTTCAACGGATATGCGGCACTTGCGGAGCCAGACGAACCCTGCACTTCGCCTGCAAACCCGCATTACGGACAAGTTGAAGGCCTCCTTCCGATCACTTTCGGTTATTCTCCACGGGAAAACCCAGGAAGAGCTGGACCAGCGGTATCATGCGTTTATGCAGGAACTGAAGGGGAGTCAGGTGGCCCGGGTGGAGTCGGTTTACTCGATCATCCCCCCTGTTGAAGAACAACAGGAAAACATAAGGCGGCTTCATGAAATGAACCTGCCCGAAGATCCACATGGCGTCTTCGTATCTGCGTTTGATGATGCCGGGATGGTGTGTGACGGTTACTGCGAACTGTATATCGAGTCCCTGGTGAAATCGTTGAACGTGCAGACTCCGCTGACACTGAGAGAGGTCCTCGCTTCACCCATGGGGCCGCTCTTCAACAGGATGGTGAAGGAAACCGACACAGGCGTGGAACTCGTGGTCAATGTGTATCCGTCGATTCCCACCTGGGACAAGCAGGGGATGGATAAACTTGTGGCCCGGCTGCAGGACATCCTGGCAGAGCCCGGAATGCATGACCAACGCAATTATGTGACCGGCATCGAACTCGTGGTTGGTGAAATCAAGTTGCTGATCAAAGAAAACTTCTATCTGTCCACATTGTTATCACTGATTTCCGTCTTTCTGATTGTATATCTGCATCAACGGAGTTTCCGACTCACTGCACTGACGTTTTTCCCCCTTGTCTCCGGCATCATCTGGATGTTGGGGATGCTGAAGGTAAGGGGAGACAACATCACGTTGTACAACTTCATGGCAACTCCCATGATTATCGGTATCGGAATCGATCAGGGCATTCATCTGCTGGACCGGTACTGTTCCAGCCATCAGGGTGATATTGCAGAAGCCGTCATTCATACCGGAAAGGCCATTACCTTTACAGCGGTAACAACCATCGTCGGTTTCGGATCTCTTTTCATTTCTCATTTTGCCGGGTTTACAAGCCTTGGATTGACCACTATTCTGGGCGTCCTGTTCTGTTGGGCATGCTCGCTTTTCTATTTCCCGAGTTTTCTGAAACTGATGGGACCGGGAGTGGTAAACGGGGCTTTGCGCGGGAAAAAGTCTCATGCTGATTGATCGCAATCGGGTTCGCCATGTACATCTGGTGGGCATTGGTGGTTCCGCTATGGCCAATGTGGCAGTGGGATTGAAAAGGATGGGTTACCATGTGACCGGCTCAGACGGACCTGTCTATCCACCCGCCAGTACCGTGCTGGTGGAAGCCGGTATTCCCGTACTCCCTTTTGACGAATGTAATGTGGAAGGTCCGGACCTGGTGGTGGTTGGAAATGCGATTGCCCGCGGGAATCCGGAAGTGGAAGCCGTGTTGAACGATCATGGCTGCATGATGTCCATGCCGGAAGTGATTCGTGAGTTTTTTGTAGAAGACCGGGACCTGATTCTGATAACCGGAACTCACGGAAAGACAACGACGACCGCCATGGTGGTACACATACTGGAGAACGAAAATGTTCCGGTCTCCTACATGCTGGGCGGCGTTCCAGTGGGTTGCAAGAGCGGATTCAACTGGAACTCGGGCAGCCGTGTGTTTGTTCTGGAAGGTGATGAATATGACACGGCGTTTTTTGATAAGACCTCCAAGTTTCTGAAGTTCTCACCTGACTGTCTCATTATCAATGCGCTTGAATTTGATCACGGGGACATTTTCCGGGATCTGGAAGATATCCGGCGAGCTTTCCGGTTTCTGTTGAGACGAACTCCGTCGAAAGCCACGGTGATTGCCAATGGAGATGATGTCGAGGTCACGGCGCTGGAATCATATTGTCACGGTTCCTGGCTGCGATTCGGTACAGCGGTGAACAAGGACGTGGACGCGGGCGTACTGTCCGTCAATGAGAGCGGCGGGAAAATTGGTGTCTCGGTCGTG
>DAINNF010000213.1:0-3001 GCA_036736005.1 Acidobacteriota bacterium | reverse complement strand
TCCCGGATGATGTCCGGGAACGGGCCGCCACGCTGGCCGATCTGAACGATTCCATTCCGGTCTGCATATCGAATTCGGTCACACTCTCCACCATGCACGGCTGCCCGCCGGAAGAAATCGAGGCCATCGCCGGTTACCTGATGCGGGAAAAGGGCCTGCACACCTATGTCAAACTGAATCCGACACTGCTGGGACACAAGGACGTCCAGCAGATCATGAATCAGATGGAATTCCGGGATATTCAACTGGACCCCTCCGGATTCGAGAAGGACCTCCAGTGGACAGACGCCGTCCCCATGTTGAAACGGCTCCAGAAACTCGGTCAGAAGCATGCCGTACAGTTCGGGGTTAAATTGTCCAACACACTGGCGGTGATCAATACGAAGGACCGGTTGCCGGGTGATGAAATGTATATGTCCGGCCGGTCGCTGTATCCCATTACCGCCGAACTGGCGGCCCGGATCAGCCGGAAATTCGCATCCTCCCTGCCCATCTCGTTCTCGGGCGGGGCAAACCAGGCCAACATCGCGGATATTCTTGCTGCCGGTATCCGGCCGGTTACCGTTGCCACCGAATTGTTGAAACCCGGCGGATATCTTCGCCTGGCCGCCATGGCCGGCACCGTCCAGTCCCATTCCGGGCCGTTCGCTGAACAGCCCGATGCTGCAGCCATCCGTGAACTGGCGGACAACGCTCTGAACGACAGTCGCTACAAACGATCCGGTCGTCCGGAAGGGTCTCCCGATATCGATGGAGACCTGCCGCTGCTGGACTGTTTTGCAGCCCCGTGCCGGCATGCCTGTCCCATTCACCAGGACGTACCGGAATACGTCCACCTGGTCGGACAACAGCGCTACGTGGAAGCCCTGGATGTGATTTACCGCAAGAATCCCCTGCCCCATATCACCGGCTACATCTGCGATCATCAGTGTATGTTCCACTGCACCCGGCTGGATTATGACGAATCCGTCCGCATCCGGGAACTGAAACGGATCGCGGCGGAGAACGGCTACGCGGATTATGTGAGCCGCGCCGCCATACCTGAACTGACCGGTGACAAACGCGTCGCCATCCTGGGTGCCGGCCCGGCCGGTCTGGCCTGTGCCTATTTTCTGGCCCGGGGTGGTGTCAAATCCACCATATTCGAACGTCAGGCAGACGCCGGCGGCATTGTCCGCAATGTGCTCCCCGGTTTCCGCATGCCCGCAGAAGCCCTGCAGAGTGACATCGACTTCATCCGTGCCCATGGTGTTGACATTGAATTCAACAGTGAATCGAAACTGACCGCCGGCGATCTCTTCCGCAAAGGGTTTGACAAGGTGGTATTCGCCACCGGCGCCCCCGTGCCCCGGCCTGTGGGCCTGAGCGCCGACAGCGGACGGGTACTGGACGCACTGGATTTCCTCCACCGGTTCAATACCGATCCCGACAGACTCCACCCCGGACGTCATGTGGTGGTCGTGGGCGGCGGCAATACCGCCATGGATTCCGCCCGCACCGCTCTGCGGCTGGAAGGTGTGGAATCCGTCACCATCATCTATCGACGCACGGAATCCGAAATGCCCGCCGACCGGGAGGAATTCCACAACGCCCTCGAAGAGGGAGCGGCATTCAAAACCCTGCTGGTTCCCGAAATGCTGACGGACGACGGCATGCTGACCTGCAGAGTCATGGAACTGGGTGAGCCGGATGACAGCGGACGGCCCAGACCGGAGCCCACCGATGAAACCCTCACCATGCCCGCGGACACCGTCATCGCCGCCATCGGCGAACTGCCCGACCGGGAACTGCTGGACGCCAGTCATATCGAGGTCGACGACAGCGGCCGTCCCATCGTGGACCCGGAAACCCTGGCCACAACCGTATCGGGTGTGTATATTGCCGGGGACGCCAGGCGGGGTCCATCCACGGTTGTCCAGTCCATCGCAGACGGACGACGGGTTGCGGAAGCCATCCTGGACCTGGGACCGGAGCCGGCTGCCACAGTCACGCCTGAAGCACCCGGACGGGCCGAACTCCTGGAGCATCGGGGCGTAGTGGAACCGGCAGCCGTCGGTTCAGTCAGTATGGCCGCGTTTGCCGAAGCGGAAGCCCGGCGGTGTCTCCAGTGCGCGGAACTGTGCAACAAGTGTGTGGAAGTCTGCCCCAACCGGGCCAACGTCCTGATCACCTTGACGGACGAATCCGGTGTGTCCCATGAAGAGATCCTCCACCTGGACGCATTGTGCAACGAATGCGGCAACTGCGACACCTTCTGTCCCTGGCACGGGGCCCCCTACAAGGACAAGTTCACCCTGTTTACCACCATCTGGGACTTTGAAAACAGCGACCAGTCCGGCTTCGTGATGGACGAGATCAACGGCCAGATAGGGGTCCGGTTTCGGGTCAATGGCGCACGGGGACGGGCCGAAATCACCGACACCGGCACCCTGGACTATCATGAAACCGAACCGGAAGACCGGATCAAAGTGTTTATTGAAACGGTACTGACCGATTACAGCTATCTGCTGATCTGAACCGTTGAGGAGGTATCCATGATTCTGCTGCAGCATGTCACCACGGTGGAAATTGAACCGTCCCACATCGACCATGACGTGGACATCCTCATTAACGGGACACAGATCCAGGCGGTGGGTCGCAACCTACATAAACAATATCCGGACGCGGACTGCCATGACATGACCGGACTCACCGTCATGCCCGGTTTTGTCTGCAGTCACAATCATTTCTATTCCGCGCTGGCGCGGGGCATTACCACCTCACTGGCCCCGTCCACAGACTTCGTCCAGGTCCTCCAGAACCTCTGGTGGCGCCTGGATCAGGCCATTGACCGGGACATTCTGAAGCTGAGCGCGCTGGTGGGCGCCATGGAGGCCATCCGAAGCGGCGTGACGGCGGTCGTGGACCATCATGCCTCCCCTTCTTTCATCGAAGGATCACTGAACACCCTGGCGGACGGATTCCGTGACACCGGCCTTCGGGGCATTCTGTGCTATGAAAC
>DAINNF010000212.1:0-3024 GCA_036736005.1 Acidobacteriota bacterium | reverse complement strand
ATGGCTGAAGTCAATGTCATCACAGGGTTTCTGGGACACCCCGAAGATTCCAGGACGCTGCTTTACCGGGTTGCCGTTTTCATCACAGCCATTCCGTCGTTCCTGATCATCATGCTGGGGATGGACACGTTCAAAATCCTGATTTTCAGTCAGGTAGTGTTGAGTATCCAGCTTCCGTTCACGCTGATCCCTCTACTGATGCTGTGTCGGAGCGGCAAGCTCATGGGCGTGTTCAGGAGCAGCTGGAAAGAATTTGCCGCAGCCATTGCCATTTCCGCAGTTGTGATCATATTGAATATATATCTGTTGTATTCAACCCTGGCGGGAGGAGGCTGATATGCAGGTGTACCGGAAGATCCTGGTCACCATGGACTGTTCGCCGGTGGATGAGGTGATTGTGGATCACGTGGCATTGCTGGCGCGTCAGAATCAGGCACAGGTCTTTCTGCTGCACGTTGTGCATTCACACACGCTGGACCAGGACCGCACGCAGCGGGAACGGGCGATGGGTGTACTGAACGATCACGTCGAAACTCTAAGAAAACAGGACGTGGATGCGACCGCTCTATTGCGAAGCGGTGAACCGGAAGAGCAGATACTGGCCGAGGTTGAAGAGAACGAATACGACCTGATTGCGATGGCCACCCACGGGCACACCATGATGGCCGCCATGCTCCTGGGCAGCGTTTCCAGAAAGCTGAAAAAACACCTGAAGATCCCGCTGCTGCTGCTGAAAGGGTGAGGCGCTGATTCATTCCTCTGACCGGTACACCCCGTCTACGAGCTCTTTGAACCAGGGTGGTTTCTCGTACAGGACATAGATCAGCACCGATACCGTGATGGGAAACGGAATGACCAGGTCCAGGATCGCGAACAGGATCAGGTAGCCCAGCAATCGACTTCTCTTCATATAGAAGCACTCCTTCTTGTCTTGTTGTTCCCGTCTATTGTACCGGAATGAACGTCATTAAGATGCGCCCGGAAAGCGGTCCTGTTGACGGACGGAGCAGTACCGGTAGAATGGAAGCAGACTCGCAGAATCGGGATTGTCGGCAGGCGACCCTGTTGTCTGCTCGGGAAGGAGATCATGTTTGCGAAACAAGCGGATGGTGGCGAGCGCATCTGGTGACCCCGAAGTATACATATTCAGGGGAATAAGCCATTTCCGTAAACGGATCCGGGCGAGGAGGTATCGGTGCGCAAGGTAATGCTGTTGATTATGTTGGTGACGGGCGTTGGTTATGGATTTGCATCGGAAAAGACCTTTCCCCCGGTAACATTACCGGACACACAGGTGCGTGTGATCCACGCTGTGACAAACGATGTTGACTACAAGCTGTATGTGAGTCTGCCGAAAGACTACTTCCTGAATGATGAACGCTATCCGGTTGTCTACATGCTGGACGCGGATTACTCCTTTGCGATCTGCCGGAATATTGTGGAACACCTGAGCGATCGGGACCATCTGACAAAAGCGATTCTGGTGGGAATCGCCTACGACGGTCCGGACGCATACCGGTTGAACCGGACCCGGGACTATACACCGGTCCATGTGGCGACCGGCGGATATGGGCCTGAATACCAGAAGGTTTCGGGGGGCGGTCCCCTGTTTCTCCGATTTATCGCGAGTGAGTTGATTCCGTTTATGGAAACCGAGTATCGTTGCTCGGATAAGCGCGTGCTGGTGGGTCATTCATACGGCGGCTTGTTTACCAGTTGGGTATCGCTGGTGACATTCGACCTGTTCGACGGGTTTATCGCGGTGAGTCCGTCGTTGTGGTACGACGACGGTCTGGTTTTCCGCCTGGAAAATGAACTGGCCCCAACCCGGGAGGACTGGCCCATCCGGATGTACGCAATCGTGGGTTCAAGAGAGGTCAACAATCACTACAATATGGTTGGGGATCTTCAGAAATATATGGAGATATTGGGAAGTCGGAAATATCCCGGTCTGAACCTGTCCTGGGAGGTGGCCGAGGATGAAACCCACAATTCGGTTTTTCCACGCGGATTGAGCAACGGTCTCCGTTTCGTGCTGGAGGGGCGGTAAAGAACCCCGGAACCAGTCAACGATCCACAGCGTACGATGAAATGGCCCGCCTTCCGGCGGGCTTTTTTCATACATAAGTCAAAATGATATCCCGTTGTTGGGAATTGCAACTGATTGTAAATATGGATATTCTGGGAATTCTGTCTATGCACAATCATTCAGACGCAGTATTATAGAAGTAATTCACAAAGGTCCAGCGGTGGGGATGACAACAGAGAAACCACACGAAACATGACACCTGCACTAAACGGGACATGCAGCAACCTGTGTGTCCAATAAGGGGGATAGAATGACGCGTTGGGTGAGGGGAATTGTACTGGTACTGGTGTGCGTAACCACGGTCGCGATTGCACAGGAAATGCCGGCGAAACCACAACTACCGAAAGAGGCAACCACCGACTGGTGGGGCACGGTTCAGCAGAACATTCAACAATCGGAATACCACATCAGCAAAGCCAGACGGCCACTTCCGGAAACAGGTGAAGCCCTCCAGGCCCCCAACCGCAAACAGAACTTCCGCACCTGGTTCATGGACAGCAGCATTCAGGTGAGTCCGCGAACAGAAGAAGAGCCGGACTGGACCTTGAATCTACGGTTCATCGGGTTCGGAAATGAGAAAAACATCCAGAACATAACCCCCATCGATCCTCAAGCGAAAAACAATCGGGTCCGCTATCCGGATGACCAGATTGAACAATGGTTTGAAAACCGGGAAGACGGCCTGGAACAAGGCTTCACGGTCAAGTACCCGTTCAAGGAGGACGGGCTGGTGATCCGGTTGGAACTGGAAGGCGATCTGGTCCCGTCTCTGAAAAAAGATAACACCGTTGACCTGCTCACTGAAGGCGGTGTCCGGGTGCTGGAATATGGCAAGTTGATGGTGACCGACGCGGAAGGGAAGCGGCTCGACGCCCCTTTTATATTGAACGAGAAGATCCTCAACATCCATGTCGATACAAAGGACGCGGCCTTTC
>DAINNF010000211.1:0-3049 GCA_036736005.1 Acidobacteriota bacterium | reverse complement strand
GGAGAGATGCTGGAGTGGCTGAACAGGGCTGCCTGCTAAGCAGTTGTACCGGTTTCGGTACCGAGGGTTCGAATCCCTCTCTCTCCGCCAGCATGTAAATGGACCCGTCGAATGGCGGGTCTTTTTTTGTGACCGGATAATCGCGAATTACAATTGGATGCCTGCGGGGAGTTCCGTTTATCAATCAGGAATTACCTTCAGGTTGGATTTGACGTCCTTCACTCCTTTGACACTTCCGGCGAGTTCAATTGCGCGATCGATGGCCTGTTGACTGGATAGATGTCCCCACAATGTTACGACGCCTTCATAGGTATCTACGTCCACATCAGCGACACTGACCAACTCATCCCGTGCGAACTTGATATTGATCTCAGATGTAATCCGGGCATCTTCCGCCTGTTGGCCCACGGGGCGTTTGTCTTTGCCGACATGGTAACCGGCCACCCCGGCTCCGCCAACCAGAAGGGGTGCGCAGCCTGTGATGGAGAAAAAGGCGGCCAGTACGATAACAAACAGGGTCTGGCATATACGGCGCTTCATAAAGACGCTCCTTTCTTCACAGTCGACCTTTCTTGATTGTTGATCCCGGTCGCCTGTAAGTCAAGAACTCAGTCGATGTATGTGACCGGTGGCACGGGTTCCGGTTCCTGTGCTACAGTAGAAAAAAACTGTAAAAGGAGTCTCGGATGGACATGGAGAATTGCCGCATCCTGGTTACCGGAGGTGCCCGTCGGGTAGGCCGGTCCATTGTCATGTCGCTGTTGGATGCGGGTTGTCGTGTTGCTGTTCATTACCGCGAATCGCGCGAGGCAGCCGGGCAATTGAAACAGAGAATTGATGATAAACACGTGAATCAAGTCTTGCTTTTGCAGGGGGATGTTACCCGAAAAGCGGACTGGGAACGGATGAGAGACGGGATTGAAGCGGAATGGGGCGGTCTGGATGTACTGGTTCACAATGCGGCAGTTTTCGGAACATCAGATATCGTCAATGTGACCGAGACGGAATGGGACCGGTACATGTCGGTCAATCTGAAGTCCGTGCTTCTGGGATCGCAGGTATTTGCACCGGCCATGAAGCGGCAGGGTCGTGGAAAGATCATTGCAATTGCGGACGTGGCCGGAGAACTGATCTGGCCTTCCTACATTCCATACGCAGTATCAAAAGCCGGTGTCCTGGCACTGATAAGGGGACTTGCCCAGTCGCTGGCGCCCGAAATCCAGGTCAATGCAGTTTCACCCGGACCGGTACTGGCTCCCGATGACTGGTCTGAGGATCAGGAACGCGAGGTTGCAAGAGAGTTGCCATTGAAACGGCTCGGTTCGCCGGCTGATATTGCACAGGCCGTTCACTTTCTGATCGCTTCGGGGGATTTCATAACAGGCCAGAATCTGCGGGTTGACGGCGGCCGCAGCGTCCGTCGTTGAGTCTCGGTCTTATGTGATGCGCAGTCACGGTTCAAGTACATGTTTTCAACGTGTATAATGTATGCATAAACATTCCTTTGGAGTCCTTGAGCGGATGTGGAAGAAACTGGTTGAAGAGAGTGTCAGGAAAGCCCCTATCCGGGTTGTTGATCTGGATTTGGAAGCGGGAACAATTTCCTATTCCAGACGCATTCGGCAACATCAGTCGTTGACCCGGATCGATCAGAGCACCGAGCTGGTGAGGGCAGATCTGGTTAACCGGTTTGTCAATGAAATGGGATATGCTCCCGAACAGATTGAGTTGGATCGACCCTATCGTGTTTCCGTATCAGACGATGCGGATATAACCATAACCCTGACAGTGGACGTGGTGGTTCGGGGAGAAGACGGTACACCTTTCTTTTTCGCTCAGGTGAAGACACCGATCGATTTTGACCATGAAATGGAAGCTGCTCCCAATCTCTTCCGACTCGCCGAAGCAGAGGAACAGGCGACCGGAACGGTGGTTCAGCATCTGTTCTATTATACAGTTCGGGTCCGCAACGGGGAACTGGCGGGCGAATCTTATCTGATTAACTACCGTCATTATCGGGACGGAACGACAGGTTTTGAACCGAAGAAAGATGAACGAGGCGGGCCGATTCCGAGACTCAGGCGGATCACCATGGCCCGTGGTCCCCAGAACTACGGACGAGAACTGGTGGTCTGCCGGTACCGTAACCGGATGTATCCCGTTTTCATTCGCCGTACCCCGAATTTCTGACAAATCGGATTCCCAGAACAGCGGACCTCCCCGGGGCCGCCGGTATGTCCGGGTCTGCTGTGGGATAATACAGCCGGTCACCCAGATTGACGGCTTTGAAGTACAATTGCACATGACTGGAAAGAAAGTATGACAGTCGAATCTGGAGGGTGTTGAATCCTGTGGTCTCCACTTCGGCGGGCCCCGGGTCGTCTTTTCCCCGCACATTCAGCCAGCTCAGCTGTCCCGACCACTTACCCCGAAACAACCGGCCGCCAACTTCCAGTCGGGCGGAGGGTACATCGTTGAGTGGTGTGTTGTCCGTAGCACGACCGTTGTAATGTGTCCAGGATCCAAACAGTTCCATTGCATCCAGTGGGCGGAACTGGGTGATCAATTCTGTGCCGGTAATTCTTCCTTTCTGAATGTTGTCATGGGTGTAGGTATTGTCGGGCAAACGATATCGTTCGATCATGTCAAGAATTCTGTAGTTAAAGGCATAGGCTGAAATTTCCCACCTTTTCTTGTGGATGCGGAGCCCCGCGTCCAGATGTGTTCCAGTTTCCGGTTGTAGCTGAGGATTTCCGATTACCCATTTGCGACCGGTAATCCCGGTATAATACGTTTCGGAAAGGGACGGGCTCCGGTAGGAGGTCGCTCCATTCAGAAACAGGCTGACATGTTCAACCGGTCTGTAAACCAGTCCCAATTCACCCACAATGTTCCGGTCGTGACTGGTTGGCCATGCGGTGTCTGCACCGGGCGACACCCTGACGTGATTAAGGCGGATGCCGGCGGTCAGGGACAGTTTTGGATTCGGTTGCGCGAGCACAGACAAAAACAAACCGCAGTCCAGACGATCAGCGCCGTCAAGTGGTAT
>DAINNF010000210.1:0-3108 GCA_036736005.1 Acidobacteriota bacterium | reverse complement strand
GAGCCGGGGGAATGCAACATCTTCCGCACCGATCTGAATGGGCAGGAAAATATTCCCGAATGCTGCCGGGATGGAGGGAATCACCACCATAAAGATCATGATCACCCCGTGCAGGGTAAACAGTTCGTTGTAGGTCTGGGGACCGACCAGTGTTTCGCCGGGCGCGATCAGTTCAAGCCGCATCAAAATGCCGATTACGACACCGATGGCGAACATGCTCAGGATCGTCCACAGGTACAGCAGTCCGATCCGCTTGTGATCGGTGGAAAAGATCCAGCTGGTAATGCCCTTGCCCTTGGATCGGTCCTCAAGGAAACTGACAGGTTGGGTCGCCGTTGTGGCCATAGTCACCTCTTTACTCGGACGATTTGCGTTTCTTCTTTCGTCCGCCCAGTGTCAATACCAGAAAAATGCCGACTGCAAAGATCAGAATGATCGTTCCGGCTACTTTCGTGATATTGAATACATATTTTTTCCCTTCAGGATCGTAGCTGAAGCAGTATGAAACCAGTCGTTTTACGGATAACCCGCTCCGTCCTGCGGATGCTTCCGTCAATGCCATGGTGATGTCAAAGGGCAGAAAATTGCTTCCGTAAATATATCGGCTGATTTTCCCCTGGTCGGTAACGGCCACGACCACCACGGGATGAATAAAGTCGCGACCTTCCCGCTTGTACCGGAACCCGATTGAATCCATGAATGTGGAAACGGTTTCCAGATCACCTGTCAGGAAGTGCCAGGCATCTTCCGGAAACTGGTGGTCCATGGCGGCCATATAGTTGGCTTTTTTCTGACGGGCCACATCCGGGGTGTCCAACTCGTCGAAGCTGACGGACAATACCTGGTATTGCGAACCCGGTTCCAGCTTGACACGGGGCAGAACGGATGCAACCGAACTTTGCAGGATATGACAGACGTTGGGACAATTGAAGTAGATGGGGACAATCAGTGTCGGATGGGTGATGATGTCTCTTAACGGTTTCTGTGTGCCGTCCTCCATGGTGAACACCAGATCCATCGGAATGAACTGATCCAGTTTCTCATCCACACCGATTTCCTTCTTCTGTTCCTCGGTCATGGGTTTGTGCACGTGCTGATGTTCACCTTCCGCCATGTCCATGTCATGACCTTCTTCATGGGTCATCTGGTCATGGGAGGTTCCCTGTTGCGTGTGGTCCATTTGATGTCCGGCATGAGAATCGGTCTGTTCCGTCTGGGTGGCTGTCTCCGGTTTGTCGGAATGCTGGCTATGGTCCGCATGCTGGGCGATGGCCAGGGAAACGGATCCGACGATCCAGAGCAGCAGGATTACGCGCTTCATGGGTGGTTCCGTTATCAGAAGGTGGCGATATATTCGGCCAGCGCCTTCAGGTCATCATCGGAAAGATCTTTTATGTTGCGCTTCATGATTGCAGCCTTCTTGTCGCCGTATGTACCATCCCGGTAGCCCTTCATTTTCTTGAACAGCTCTTCCGCGGTCTGTCCCTTCAACGGGTGTCCGGTGCCCAGTGCTTTCTTACTGCCGTCATCGCCGTGGCATGTGCTGCATTTCTTGTTTTTGTAAAGTGCTTCCCCGTCAGCGGCGAGTGCGGCCAGGGGAAGGGAAAGAATTGCCACGATTGCGATCATCTGGATTGTTTTTTTCATGATATCTCCTTTTCATATGGTCGATCATAAACGATCCTATAATTGAGAACAATTCCTGTCAAGGCAAAACAGTCCCGTATGTTCTGTCATGAACTATCGGGAGAACCCGTTCGGATTTCTGTGTGGGTATTGTATCACAGGGAACTGGAACCGTTCCCCAATCAAGCTGCGTGAAAGACCGTTCTCGCAAACCAGTTCGGGTGGGGTAGAATGAATGAAATAGCAACGGAGGAGAGCGTAATGAGATCGATTGTCATACTATGCGTGTGCTGTACATTTCTGTCCGGTTGCGCACCGTATCGGGTGCAGACCGATTTTGACCGGGCGGCATCCTTCCGTGATTTCCACAGCTATACCTGGACACGGGATATTCAGCGACGTCGCCCGGACAAATTCCGGTTCCGCGAAGGTTCCCTCAGTGAACGCCGTGTGATGGAGGCCGTGAATCGTGAACTCCAGGACCGGGAACTGAAACAGATGCCTCCTTCCAAAGCCGACCTGATGGTGGACTACAAAGTAGTGGTGACCGAGCAACTGGTTGTGGACCATTATCCCGGCTGGCGGCGGCCATACTGGCGAGGCCATGCGACGGTCCATCGATACCGGGAGGGTACGTTGATTGTGGAAATCCTGCGCAAGTCAGACCGGCAGCTGATCTGGCGGGGCTGGGCGGCCGGTGTGTTTGGCAATCGTGCTCCCACTGAAGAGCAGATCAACGCGGCTATCCGGGACATCCTCGCTGATTTCCCTCCGGGATATGCCGCAGCGAACTACTGATTATTCCGCAACGCCCGACCTGTCCGTTTCTGTAACGAATCGTCACAAGCAGGGTGTTCCATTTGCGCGCGAATGTTGTACATTGGGTAGTGTAACGTACGTGGATTGCATCATATACGGAACAGATAACTCTGAGACAGGAACAGGTGACAATGGGAATCAGGGAGTTTTCACTACCGATATTTGCCGGCATTCTCCAGGGGAAACAGTATGTATTGTGGAGCAAGGGGAAACTGGTCCGGGTGCTCATGGGCACCTATGAATCCGAGTTGACAACAATTGTTGCTGAAACGCTGAAAACGGGGCAGGCCTTCTGGGATATTGGTGCCCATGCCGGCTACTATGCGATGCTGGCGGCCGGAATTTTGGGAGACGATGGTGAAATCATTGCCTTCGAGCCGTCGCCCCGCAATGTCCACTATCTCAAAATGAACCTGGAGCGGAACCGCATCGAAACTGTTCGCGTAGTGCCGAAGGCGGTTGCGGGTGAACGGGGCGCGGTCACGTTTGAAGCCGGTACAGGCACCGGGACAGGCAGTCTCCACAAGGGGGCTGAAGGCATTCGTGTGGATGTGATCACGCTGGATGACTTTGTCCGGGACAACCCGGGTATCCGTATGCCTGACGCGGTGAAAATCGATGTTGAGGGAGGAAACATGGAGAATCTGGCATATTACATCACAT
>DAINNF010000209.1:0-3126 GCA_036736005.1 Acidobacteriota bacterium | reverse complement strand
GTATCCGAATGAGGATCCCCGCTCCGTCAGCATGATGTATTTGTTCCCGGTAGATTCGATCTTCTGAACCACGTTCTTCATGTCCCAGGGAGCCATGAACTGCCCTTTCTTCACGTTGACAATCCGTCCGGTTTCTCCCGCCGCTACCAGCATGTCGGTCTGCCGGCACAAAAAGGCAGGAATCTGAAGAATATCGGCCACATCACTGACTACCTCCGCCTGGGATGGAAGATGAAAGTCCGTCAGTATGGGTATCTCCAGCTCTTCCTTCACCCTGCGCAGAATATCCAGTCCCTTCCCCACCCCGGGACCACGATAGCTCTCGATTGATGAGCGGTTGGCTTTGTCGAAGGATGCCTTGAATACGAACGGAATCTCCAATACTTCGGTAAGGCTCTTCAGACGGGCTGCTATTGAAAATACCGTCTCTTCGCTCTCAATCACACAAGGGCCGGCTATCAGGAAAAAACTGGTCTCACCTTCCGTAAGGCGATTGAAGAGCTTGCCGGTATCGGTAGTCGTCATGCCTTTCTTCCCCGATGTTCATTGGAATGCCGGATAAAGTCGACAAACAACGGTTGTGGTTTCAACGGTTTGGACTTGAATTCCGGGTGGAACTGACACGCCAGAAACCATGGGTGATCCTTCAATTCAACGATTTCAACAAACTTGCCGTCAGGCGATATCCCTGTAAATTGTAACCCGGCAGATTCCAGATCTTCTCTGTATTTCAGGTTAAACTCATACCGGTGACGGTGTCGTTCGTCAATCTCATCCCGGCCATAGGCCGCATAAGCAAATGTATCACGTGACTGGATTACACAGGGATAGGCGCCCAGACGCATATTGCCGCCCATTTCCTCCACGTCCACCAGCTCTCTCAATTTGTAGATGATCCGGTGAGGGGGATCTTCATCAAACTCGGTCGAATTGGCATCCGTCAATCCGGCAACGTTCCTGGCATATTCAATACAGCTGAGTTGCATGCCGAGACAGATCCCGAAGAACGGGATCTTGTGCTTCCGTGCATATTCAATGGCCAGTATCATTCCTTCCACCCCCCGCGAACCAAACCCACCGGGGATCAACAGGCCGTCTATGCGGTCCAGAAGGGACAACGTCGCTTCATCCTTTTCAAACATCGCCGAATCCAACCACTCCAGCTTCACCCGGACATTGTTCGCAAAACCCGCGTGTGCCAGCGCTTCATTCAGGGATTTATACGAATCCGTATATTCAACATATTTGCCGACAATTCCGATTACCACGTCCCCTGAGGGATTTTCGATCCTCTTCCGGAGATCTTTCCACTTCTTCAATCCCTTTTTCGGCTTCTTCAGGTTCAGATGGCTGCAAATGGTGTCGTCCAACCCCTGCCCTTCAAACATGATGGGACAGAAGTAGATGTTGTCCACATCCCTTGCTTCAAACACCCGGTCTCTGCGAACATTACAGAACAGTGCAATCTTGTCTTTGATGGGATCCGGCAATTCCTGCTCTGTTCTGCAGAGAATCAGATCGGGCTGAATACCGATTTCCCGAAGCTGCTTGACGCTATGCTGCGTGGGTTTACTCTTCAGCTCTCCCGCTGCCTTGATATAGGGGACATAGGTCAGATGAACATACATGACTTCATCACCCTCATGTTCCAGACCGAACTGCCGGATGGCCTCGAGGAATGGCAGGGATTCGATGTCTCCAACCGTACCGCCGATTTCCGCGATCAACACATCCACATCCTTGGCGATCCGGTTGATGGAATGTTTGATCTCATCCGTAACATGTGGAATTACCTGAACCGTCTTACCCAGGTAGTCCCCACGCCTTTCTTTTGTCAGCACAGAGTTGTAGATTTTGCCGGCTGTCTGGTTGTGCCAGCCGGTCGAATGGGAGGACGTGAACCGTTCATAATGGCCCAGGTCCAGGTCGGTTTCCGTACCATCATCCACAACATACACCTCACCGTGCTGAAAGGGGCTCATGGTACCGGGATCCACATTCAGATAAGGGTCGAACTTCTGCAGGGTAACCCTGTATCCCCTGTCTTCCAGCAGAGCCCCGATCGATGCGGATGCAATTCCTTTCCCCAGGGAGGACAAAACGCCTCCGGTCACAAAGATATACTTGGTCATGAATCGTCTCCCAGAAAATCTTTCAATCGGATATAGTCCTCGTGGGTGTCGATCCCGACCCCCGTATATTGACTGTCCACTACATGAATCCGGGCACCGTGTTCCAGCGCCCGTAACTGTTCCAGACCTTCAAGCTTCTCCAGCACACCGGCCTCCATCTGACTGAAAGCAGTGAGAAAACGTTTGCGATAAGCGTACAAACCCACGTGGCGGTACCATTGGGTAACCTCTTCATACGATACATCAAAAAAGAGCGCCATCTGCGGTGTTTTCCGGAATGGAATGGGACTCCTGGAGAAATAGATGGCGTTGCCGTTGCGGTCCGTCACCACTTTCACCACATTCGGGTTGAAGAGATCCCGCCGGTCCGTGATCTCAGTACGGATGGTGGTCATCTGCACATCGGGGTCCTGCTGGAAAGGAGGCAGAATGGACTCAATCACGCGATGCGTAATCAGTGGCTCATCACCCTGGACATTTACGACCACATCCGCATCGATGCCACTCACGGCTTCAGCAATCCGGTCAGTACCGGTCGCATGCTCACGGGAAGTCATCACAGCCTGGCCGCCAAATGACATTACATGGTCACAAATCCGCTCATCGTCCGTTGCCACAAGCACCTCGTCCAGCATCGTGGATTCGGAGGTTCGTTCATAAACCATCTGGACAATGGTCTTGTCCCGGATTTTCAACAGAGGTTTACCCGGAAGCCTGGTGGACTCATATCGTGCCGGAATAACGGCTATTACCTTCATGTGTTCCGAGTTTACTCCAAAGCACTGTTGGTTTCAACTGGAAACGGCCCCCTTTACCCAACCGGGCTTGCGGCTCTTGCACCTCGGGCCGAGTCCGGTGATAATGATGGGTGGAGGCCCCATGGAATTGTTCAACCTCAACACATTCGGTCCCCTGGTAGAGGCGGAATTCAGGGAACGACCCAACCGGTTTGTCGCGAACATTCGGATTGACGGCAGGCCCGCCACCTGCCATG
>DAINNF010000208.1:0-3174 GCA_036736005.1 Acidobacteriota bacterium | reverse complement strand
CGGGGTGCGGGTGAACGGACGGGCCGCTTCTGTGGACAACCGGCGGTCGGTTTTTATCAACATCGTTTCCTCCTCGTAGAGTGCGTCCCGCGGCGGTTTGCCGGGGGTGAACAAGAGAGTGCCACAGGATGCATCCTCCTGTCAAGTGCCGGAAGCAGGCAACAAAACAGAAGGGGAACGCTCCTTTCCTGATTTACCGGGCAACTAATCCGGTCTTCATGCGGTAGAATACGGGGAAAACAACCGATATTCGGATTTGGATTCGACCATACCAAGGAGGCATTGAATGTACGAAGACAGACGAGACAAACCCGGTTTCTTCCGGCGGGTATTCCGGGGCATTGACGCCACCCGGAGATTTATCCTGAACGTGATCTTCTGGGTTCTGGTGATCGTGGTGATCACCCTGATGTTCAAAGACGGCAAGCCGGATGTACCGGATTCGGGCGCACTGGTGCTGAAACCACGGGGAACCATCGTGGAGCAGCTTTCCAGCGATCCCATGGAACAGCTCCGGGCCCAGGCGATGGGCGCCAACGTACAGCAGACCCTGTTGAAAGACCTGATCGACGCGGTGAACAGCGCCAAGGATGATGAACGGATCAGCGTCCTGGCATTGGATCTGAACGCGATGGGTTCGGCGGGTCTGACCAAACTGCAGGACCTCCGTGCCGCCATCGATTCCTTCAAGGAGTCCGGTAAGCCGGTAATCGCGTTTGCCGATACCTTCGACCAGGCCCGGTATTACCTGGCCGCTTCAGCCGATGAGATTTACATGCACGAAATGGGCATGCTCATCCTGGAAGGTTTCGGCCGGTACCGCACCTACTACAAGGAAGGACTGGACAAGCTGAAAGTGGATGTTCACATCTTCAAAGTGGGCACCTTCAAATCGGCCGTAGAACCGTACATGCGGAACAACATGTCGGATGCGGCAAAAGAAGCCAACGTGGAATGGCTGGGAGACCTGTGGGCCCATTACCTCACGGATGTTGCCGAAGCCCGGGGTATTACGGTGGATGACCTGAAAGCCTACATCGACCAGTTCCCCACCGCGCTGGAAGCCGCCAAGGGAGATTCGGCCAAGGTTGCCCTGGATGCCGGCCTGGTGGACCATGTGGTTCAGCGGGACAAAATCCGGGACCGGTTGATTGAACTTGCCGGTGAGAATGAAGAAAAGCACACCTTCAACCAGATCGGGTTCAATGCCTATCTGAAGGCACTGGATGAAGACCGGTTTGGCAAGGGAGCGGATGAGAACGTGGTAGCCGTAATCGTCGCATCCGGGACCATCCTGGACGGCACCCAGCCTCCGGGCAACATCGGCGGGGACTCAACCGCAGCACTGATCCGCAAAGCCCGCCAGGATGAGAATGTGAAAGCCATTGTGCTGCGGGTGGACAGCGGCGGCGGCAGTGCGTTTGCTTCTGAAGTGATCCGCCGTGAACTGGATCTGGCACGGGAAGCGGGCAAGCCGGTCATCTCTTCCATGGGCACGGTAGCCGCATCCGGCGGATACTGGATCACCATGGCGTCGGATGAAGTCTGGGCGGCACCCACCACCATTACCGGTTCCATCGGCATTTTCGGCATGTTCCCCACCTATGACCGTGCCATGTCCGAATATCTGGGCATGCATGTGGACGGCGTCGGAACCACGTCTTTTGCGGGCGCTATCCGTCCGGACCGACCGCTGAAACCGGAAGTGGGCCAGTTGATTCAGCAGATGATCAACAAGGGTTACCAGGACTTCATTTCCAAAGTGGCCGCGGCACGGAACATGACCGTGGAAGATGTGGACAAGATCGCCCAGGGTCGGGTATGGAGCGGCGAAGACGCCCATAAACTGGGCCTGGTGGACAACATGGGCGGCCTTCAGGATGCCGTCAAAGCGGCCGCGAAACGGGCCGATCTGGGTGACGACTTCCAGGTGAAATATATGGAACGGGAAAGGACCTTCAAAGAGAAGGTGATGGAAAAACTGGGCTCCGGCTTGGTCCAAATGATGGGAGAACCCGTCGTATCCGTAAACCGCCTGCCGGTTCACACCAGCCTGATGCGTCTGCTGTCCGAACAGGCAGACAAACTGGCCAGACTGAACGACCCCAACGGCGTCTATGCCTATTTCCCGTATGAAGACTGATACCTGAAATCAAGCAAGTCATGCTGCCGGGCCTCTCTGAGGCCCGGTTTTTTTGTGTACGCCGGGTGATGGCCGAAGGCTTCCCGCTTGTCAGCCGGGAAGCGGGGCGATAAACTGGGGCCATTGAACAACCGGAGCATACGATGAGCGAAAGAGAATTTCGGATAATCGGACACCGGGGCGCCCGGGCGGTCGCGCCGGACAATTCAGAACGGGGGTTCGCCTACCTGCTGGAGCATGGTATTGAATGGGCGGAAACCGACCTGCGGGTAAACGCCGCCGGTGATATCGTCCTGATGCATGATCCCCACCATCCCGACCAGGTCGACGTATCGGACAGCATCCATCCGGGCCTGGAAAAACTTTCCGCTATTCTGAACCGATATCCCCGACTGAACCTGAACCTCGAAATCAAGGCACCTGCCGTGCTGGACCGCCTCTGTCTGCTGCCCGAATTGCACAGTCGACCCGAGCGGTTCGCACTGTCCTCCTTTCATCATCGTACCGCCAGGCAACTGAAAGAACGCTTCCCGGCCATCCCCTGCCTGTTCGTGATTGCCGGCTCCATGATTGACCTGGCCCGTTATGTGGACCGTCATGGCATGGACGGGGTGGCATTCGAATACGAATTCTACGACGAGCGGGAAATCCGTACCCTGCTGGATGCCGGCAAACTGATATTTGCGTTCACCGTGAACCGGCCCAAAGATGCGGAACATTTCCGTAATCTGGGAATTTCGGGCATTATCACCGACGACCCGGTTCATATCCGCAAAGCCCTGGTATCGGATTCTTCCGCTTTTTGATCCAGATCAAACTGAAGGAACCTTTGCTGATCTATCCTGAAGACGACCTGATGAACAGGAGGATTTCATGATCGTCTTTCCCATCTTCGCCACACTGTTGCTGGCCGCCCATTTTTACCGGGCCGCGGGCACCGGCCCCGCACTGACCGTGTTGCTGCTTCCCCTGCTCCCTCTGGTTCGCAGACGATGGGGCAGACAGGTGTGGGGAATCCTCCTGGCTGCGGG
>DAINNF010000207.1:0-3193 GCA_036736005.1 Acidobacteriota bacterium | reverse complement strand
ACGATATGGGTTAGAGCTTCCCACTCTGCGGCCTCCCTGTCCATTCCGGCTTCAAATTCACACATGGCGGCCCGTTCCCGGAATGCATCCCGCTCGTCTGGCGTGAGCCGTTCAAAAATTACCTGCTTGGTGTAGACATTCCGAATGGAGAGCAATTCCAGCCAGTCATTGTGAATGGCATTAGCGCCGGCTACAGCTCCCATGAGCCCCGGTTTTGCTTCTCCCTGGAGTTTTCGCCAGCTCTTGACCATGATGGCAATACCCATTTTATAGTTATTATCATGTATGAATTATAACACGAAGTTGAGAATGATCAATTGTAAGACTATTTTGATTGGGTTATTATCAAGAACCGGAACAGTGCGGAGGGTACATGATTGGAACACTTGTTAATACCGGGGCCGTGATTGCAGGAAGCGTGGCCGGCCTGCTGATTCACAAACGTTTTCCGGAGCGCATTACAAAAATCGCATTCCAGGGAATCGGCCTCTTCACCCTGTTTATCGGTGTCAAAATGGCCATGGAAAGCCGCAACCTGATGATCCTGGTGTTTTCCATCCTGATCGGTGCCATTCTCGGTGAAGCCTTGCGGTTGCAGGAACGGACTGAACGCATGGGTGAATGGTTGAAGAGCAGAATCCGGTCGGACAATGAGAAGTTTACGGATGGACTTGTGACGGCTTTTCTCCTGTTTTGTATGGGTTCCATGACGGTGCTTGGAGCCATTGAAGAAGGTCTCGGTGGCAAGCCGGATTTGCTTCTGGCCAAGTCGGTTCTGGACGGGTTTTCATCCGTTGCACTGGCGGCATCACTGGGCGTCGGGGTTCTGTTTTCCGCGATTCCACTGCTGTTGTACCAGGGGGGATTGACCCTGATCGCGGGTTCGCTTTCCGATGTATTGTCTCAGGCCATTATTCACGAGGTGACGGGAGTCGGCGGGTTGATGCTGCTGGGATTGGGGATCAGTATTCTGGAGATCCGGCGGATTCAGGTGATGAACATGTTGCCGGGACTGGTGGTGGCGGCACTGCTGGCCTGGTTCCTGGGAGTGAACTGACTCACCCGGTACGAAGCGCTGTTTCCAGCTGTTCACGTAATGATGCAACTGATTCGGAAAAACCGGCGAGCCTGAGCGAAGTGACAAATTCGGCATGGGAACGACGGGAACGATAGTCCGGTTCCCGGGGCGGATGTTTCAGGTATCGTTCGAGGTTTTCCAGGGGTTCTCCCACATTCAATACCGCATGATACAGCAGCTTCTGATGGTGCCAGTAGATGGAGGATCCCAGAATCTTTTTTTCCCCGATACAGATATCCGAAATTCCGCGCTGGTGGAGGTTCCTCAATCCGAAGCGCTGTAGAATCTGCATGATGATTTCGCTGTACGATTTGAAATAGCGGTGGGGGGAGGACAGGGGGACACCATTCTGGACAACCGCAATCACCAGCGTTTCCGGTGACAGGATGACGGTTTCACCACCGGAAGGCCGTTTCAGAACCGGGATGCCGTCACGGAGGACCGGTTCCGGATGAAAGGCGGCTCCAGGGTCGCTGCCCCGACCCAGCACAATGAACCGACGCTCAGGAACAAACACGAATGAATCACGTGCTGCGGTACAGTTCTGGAAGAAATGAAGATCCGGCAGATTGTATTCCTGCACGGCAATGGTATTGGTACGTCTCTTCATACCGGAATGGTACCGCAGCGTTTCCGTGTTTCGAACAAAAAAAGTGGACGGCCTGATCGGGCCGTCCGGTTGAACTGTGTGAGGCGTGCGTATGCTTACTTGTGAATGGCGCCGTCCATTGCCTCGAACCCACCCTCCATGAAGATTTCGGAAACGGTCGGGTGGGCATGCACCACACGCGCCAGATCATAGACCGTTCCTTCAATTTCCATGAGTGCGCCTGCTTCGGCAATCAGATCGGTGGCATTGTCTGCTATGACCTGGACACCAACTACTTCGCCATACTGGTTATCGGATAGAATCCGGACGAAGCCTTCGGTCTGACCCTCGGTCATGGCCTTGCCGTTGGCGGAAAGCGGGAATTCACTCACCTTGTAGTCTGCGTCCGCTTCCTGGAGTTCCGGTTCGGTGATCCCGATCTGGGCAACTTCGGGCGTGGTGTAGAGATTGACGGGGATCCGGTCAAACGGGAATTCCCGTTTGATTCCCTGGATCCGGTCCACCACGAAAATGCCCTGGGCTGATGCCGAATGGGCCAGCACGCTGTGGCCGTTGACATCACCAATGGCATAAACGCCGGGAACGCTGGTTTCAAAATTGTGGTCCACCCGGATAAAAGATCCTTCCCGTTCCAGCTCGGCGGGGATGTCCGGCACAATGCCGGTCCGCTTGAATCCGTTGAGCAGCAGATCACAGGGAATGGACTCGCCGTTTACCGTGACAGCCTTGTCCTGAATTCCTTCAATGGAACTTGAAGTTAGAACGGTAACTTTATCTTTTTTCAGCTTTTTTTCGAGGAACTTCTCCAGGTGGGGATCGATATCCGGGACGAGTTTTTCGTCCGTGCTGACCAGTGTGACGGTACAGTCAATCATGCTGAAAAACTGGGCCAGTTCCACCGTATGCCCACCGGACCCGGCAATAACGACATGTTCCGGTTTGTCTTCAAGGTTGAGCAATTCACTGACATCGGTCCACTTGTCCGGGTCCGGTGCTCCTTCGGGAAGGGCAGGTCGTGACCCGGTGGCGATCAGAATATGTCGGGTTTCCAGTGTCCGATTGTTGACGGAAACCGCATTGGCGGACCGAACGGCCGCTTCTCCGATGATCAGTTCCACGCCATTTTTCTTCAGCAGGAATTCAACACCTTTGGTCAGTCTGGAGACAATTCGACCGGCCCGTTTGGCTGCCTTGGAATAATCAAAGGACAATTTCTTCTTGTCAATTCCGGCCACGCCGAACGTCGCGGCGTCTTTCACCTTCTGATATGTTCGTCCACTTTCAATGAGCGCCTTTGTGGGGATACAGCCCCAGTTCAGGCACATGCCACCTACGTGAGCTTTATCGATGATGGCGGTTTTCAGTCCGGTCTGGCCGGCCCGAATCGCGGCAACGTAGCCGGCAGGACCGGCGCCGATGATGACTACATCATATTCCATGTCATCCTCCCTTTCAGTCCAGCAGCATGGCGGCCGGTTCTTCCAGATACCGCTTGACCCGGTTCA
>DAINNF010000206.1:0-3242 GCA_036736005.1 Acidobacteriota bacterium | reverse complement strand
CCTTTCTCACGGGCATCCGCCACATACCGGTGCCCGTCATTTTCTGCTGTGCGGATTGCGACAAAGACTTCTCCCGCCTGAAGCGTTCGGGAATCATTGCTGAATCCCCGGATCACACACGCTTCGGGGTTCAGTGCCTCTCGACCCATAAGTGACGCAAATTCACGCATCTGCATGTTTACGCTCCATCAATGCCCCGCGAATTTCCTCCGCATCATCAAAGACAAGCCGCTCTTGTCCCACTATCTGATAGGACTCATGACCCTTTCCGGCGACAAGAACGGTATCTCCCTGAACTGCCGCATGGATGGCCCGGCGAATCGCTTCACGTCTGTCTTCTATGTAGTGCACATCCCGCCCATGCGTCTCTCCCGCCCGCATGTCGGCAAATATCTGTTCCTGACTTTCCGTTCTGGGATTGTCCGATGTGGCGATGACCAGGTCGGCCATTCTGCAGACGGCCGACACCATCAGAGGCCGTTTGGTCCGGTCCCGGTCTCCTCCGCATCCGAATACACAGATCAGCCGCCCTTCACTCGCTTCCTTCAGGGCTGCTAACACATTGGTCAGGCCGTCCGGTGTGTGTGCAAAATCAACATAACAATGGATTCGAGCATCATTCTCCACCCGTTGTAAACGGCCTGGTACGACCGGTACCGTCGACATGCCGTCTATGTAGTCGGCCGGATCCATGCCGAGTGCCATGATAACGGCAAGCGACAGGGTTGCGTTCAGTGCATTGTGTCTGCCGGGCATGGGCAGTTCAAATTCGAAGTCCCGTCCACCCGAGCGCACCAGAACATGCTGGGACCCGTCTGATGGGACTGTGTCCTTCAGATAAACATCGTGATCCGGATTCGTGCCCACCAGCAACACATTTCCTCTGCAGGCCTCCGATACAAGCTGAGCCGCCGGATCATCCGCGTAGACGACAGCCGCCCGATCAGGCGGAAGCATTTCGAACAACTCCAGTTTAGCGGACAGATAGGTGTTCATATCCCCGTAAAAATCCATATGATCTACAGAGAGATTGGTGAATACGGCACTGGAAAACTGCATCCCGTAAACCCGCTTCAACGTCAGACCATGAGCGGAAACTTCCATCACGCAATGGGTGCAACCATTGTCGACCATGCGCCGCAACAGGCAAAAAACATCATGGGACTCCGGTGTGGTGAGAACCGCTTTCCGTGCACGCACCCCGTCATGGGATTCCACCGTTCCGATCAGTCCGCATTTCGCTTTACGACTCAGCAGGTGCCGTGTAATATGTGCGGTCGTCGTTTTTCCATTGGTTCCTGTGATGCCGATCAGTGACAGTTCAGTATCCGGAAAACCGAACAGCCTTCTGGCGACCTTTGCCTGGGCCACTCGGGAATCCAGCACCTGCACAAAGGGCACTCCACTTAACGGAACTTCGGTCAGAAATGCAGCCGCGCCCCGTTTCCGGGCATCCGCAACAAACCGACTGCCATCGTAATCAAAACCTTTTCGGACCACGAACAGATCACCTGGAGAACAGGTGCGCGAGTCAATGGATATTCCACTGATGACAGTGGACCCGGCTGCCGAAACACAAACCGGGTCCAGATCCTGGATCAGTTCGCTCAGCTTCATCGGAAATCTCCTCGCAAAGCAATCTGAGCTCCCTCTCCAAGACGTACACCCGCAGCCGGCAACTGGGACCGGATGCGCCCATGGCCCGAGCAGTTGACCTGAAAACCAGCCTGGTGCGCCTGAATCAGCGCGTCCCTGAACGGCAGACCCACCAGATCCGGTACGACACCCTTTTCAACGGGTCCCGTATCGGGCAGTTGAGCCGGCTCCGTATTTGAAACCATCAGTTGAATCTCGGATCCGCCGATTTCATCCATTAACAACGGAATGATTTTCTGCGCAATATCGTGAAAAAGCGGGGCGGCCACTTTTCCCCCGTAGTATTCCGTTTTCGGATCGTCAAGCATAACAAATACGGAGACTTCCGGCTGTGATACCGGAAAGAATCCGTAAAAAGAAGCCAGATAACTGCGTGTATACCGACCGTCCTTCAGCTTCCGGGTCGTACCGGTCTTGCCCCCGATATCCTGACCGGAAACCGCTGCCTGCGTGCCGGTACCAAATGCAACAACACCGCGCAGAATGTCCCTCATTTTCGACGATGTCAATTCGCTGATCACGCGTCTTGAAGGGGGAAGGTCATGTTGCTCTACCAGATTTCCGTCCGGGCCCACAACCCGTTTCACCAGTGTCGGCGGCACCCAGGTGCCTCCGTTCACCAGTGCGTTCAAAGCCGCGGTCATCTGAACCACATTGGCCGACAGACCATAGCCGAAAGACATGGATGCCTTGGTCTGCATCCGCCATTTTTCGGGAGAAGGAAAATATCCCGGTGTCTCGCCCGGCAGTTGAATACCGGTCTGCTGACCGAATCCGAATCTGAGCAGTCCATCATACAGTGAACGGTTATCCAGTTTCTGCCCCAGCTTGACCGCACCGATATTGCTGGAGTGCCAGATAATCTCGGGCAGTGACAGAATACCAAAAGGACTGTGATCGCGTATGGTGCGCTTTCCGAATTTCCACCTTCCTTCTTCGCAATCCGTCTCGAAATCCGGCGTCACAACACCCCGATCCAGGGCAAGTGCTGCAATCAGCGGTTTTATCGTAGACCCCGGTTCATATGCTCCTGCAACAATCAGAGAGTCAACTCCCCGACGGGTCCGATCATAGGCACACATGGCAAGAATTTCCCCGGTTGCCGGGCGTGTAACCAGTACATAGCCCCCTCTTGCCTTGTGGGCATGAACGGCCCGCTTCAGTTCAGCTTCGACAATAAACTGTATTGTGGAATCGATGGTCATATAAACGTCATCGCCGTCCACCGGCCGCTCCTCTTCAAATACAGGAACAGCACGGCTGTGCGCATACCTGCGCAGGCCTTCCCGTCCTGAAATGTGTGAATCCAATGTTCGTTCAATACCGGTCTTGAACCCCCGATCCG
Organism: Acidobacteriota bacterium; assembly: GCA_036736005.1. GTDB lineage: Bacteria > Acidobacteriota > Holophagae > Thermotomaculales > Thermotomaculaceae > DAINNF01. Next base: position 241 of record DAINNF010000206.1, on the reverse strand, counting down.
GACTGGCATAACTGAGGAAACCCGAATAGAACCGCTTCTCAGGGTAATACCGCTCACTGCGGGGATCGAAAACAAGAAGGGAACCCAGTTTCATGTTCTGCAACGCTGAACTGATCTTCCCGTAATCAAAAAGATGGTATGGATACACTTTCAATTGAACATATCGTGAATCGGTGTCGATCAGCTCGCGATAATGTTTTTCGGTTGCGTCAATTTCCAGCAGCTCTGCCACATTCCTGTA
>DAINNF010000205.1:0-3303 GCA_036736005.1 Acidobacteriota bacterium | reverse complement strand
TCGTTCTTTGACAATTTATCTTGACTGCTGGCCGCATAAGAATTCCTCGCCAGTGGGTACACCTGGTCAGCACAAAAGATCTCACCGCAGTCGGTCTGGCATGCTCTTCAGATGAGATTCAGTCGCCTGACTCTTGAGTACTTGCACGATAGTGGCCTGTCTCGCGATAGCGGGAAAGTGATACAATCTGCTGGACGATGCGTGCTCGAATGAAGAACCGGGGAGTCTTGACCAGGCATTGCCAAGGAAGTGCGAAACTGTTCCATGACAAACGAAACCAGCCAGCAGCCAACCACTGAACCGTCTGCGATGAAAGCGGTTTTCCGGTCCCTGAAGTACCGGAACTACAGGCTCTTTTTCAGTGGTCAGAGCCTGTCCCTGATCGGCACCTGGATTCAGCGCCTGGCCATTCCCTGGCTGGTATACCAACTCACCGATTCCGCGTTTCTATTGGGTGTCGTTGGCTTTGCGGCTCAGGTCCCTATCTTTCTTCTGTCACCCCTGGCAGGGGTATTGACCGATCGCTGGGACCGGTACCGGATCCTGCTGACGGTCCAGGTCCTGGCCATGATCCAGGCCTTCATCCTGACCGCCCTGTACTTCACCCATACCATCCAGGTGTGGCACATCATCGTGCTCAGCATATGCCTGGGACTGATCAACGCCTTTGATATTCCGTCCCGCCAGGCCCTGGTTGTGGACCTGGTGGAAAAAAAGGAAGACCTGGGAAATGCCATTGCACTGAATTCCTCTATGGTAAACGGGGCACGGCTCCTGGGTCCTTCCGTGGCGGGCCTGCTGATCGCCTGGGCCGGTGAAGGGGCCTGTTTCCTGCTGAACGGCATCAGCTACCTGTTTGTCATCACCACCCTGCTGATGATGCGGGTGAATCCCAGACCCAAACGAGCAATCATTCCCCATGTATTTCATGAACTGAAAGAAGGGTTTGTGTACACCTTCCGGAATGTACCCATCCGGGCTATCATCCTGCTGCTGGCACTGGTGAGCCTGATGGGCATGCCCTACGCCGTGCTGATGCCGGTCCTGGCAAAGGACATTCTCCATGGCGGTTCCCACACCTTCGGGTTTCTGATGGGTGCTTCGGGATTCGGCGCCTTTACGGGTGCCATCTTTCTGGCTTCCCGCAGGACCGTTGTAGGCATGGGCAAACTACTTCCTCTTTCCGCCGCCGTGTTCGGTCTCGGACTGGTGGCATTGGCCCTGTCCCGGTGGTTCTGGCTCTCCCTGGCGTTGATGGTCGTCATCGGGCTGGGTATGATGCTCCAGATTGCTGTGGGGAACACCATTGTCCAGACCATCGTGGACGACGACAAGCGGGGTCGCGTCATGAGCCTCTATTCCATGGCATTTGTGGGCACCGCGCCCTTCGGAAGCTTTATTGCCGGGAGCGTGGCCAGTGTTCTGGGTGTGCCGATTACCCTGGTTATCGGTGGCCTGATGTGCGCGGTCGGCGCGGCCGTGTTTGCTTCCCGCCTGAAGACCCTTCGAAAGATCGTGAGGCCCATTTATGTCCGCCTGGGCATTTTGCCGGAAATTGCGGAAGGAATTCAGGTGGCTGCCGATGGGTCCAGCTCTGCCCGGGATTGATCCCACTGCCCCATCCCAGGGTACCCGACAGGAAGGCCCTTGACCCGCCGGCCCCAACGGGATAGTGTGAGACACACACCGAAACCACCAGGAGCTTCCTTATGGCTGACATGGTCACCGTCTCCGATCAGATCCGGGTCCGGACGACAGGCCGGACCGATGTGGTGGACCTGACGATCCGGGTTCGGCAGTTTGTCACGGAAAATGCATGTACGGATGGTCAACTGGTCGTTTTTGTGCCCGGTGCCACGGCCGCGGTATCCACCATTGAGTTTGAACCGGGCCTCAAGGACGATCTGCCGGCGTTTTTCGAATCCATCGCGCCGTACAGCCATCCCTGGAAACACCATGAAACCTGGGGGTGTGACAACGGCGGGGCCCACATCCGGGCCACACTGATGGGACCGTCATGTGCATTCCCGGTGATAGATGGGACGATACCGCTGGGTACCTGGCAACAGATCGTCCTGATCGACTTCGACACGCGGCCCAGAAACCGGACACTGATCGTCAGTTTTGTGGGTGCGACACAGGCGTAACGGCAGGCGTCCTGTTCGGTTAATCGGATCCGTAAACCAATTGGTCCCGCAGGTCGTCGCTGATGGGTTTCTCTCCCAGCCAGATGGCGAACAGGGCCCGGCTCAGGGTCTCTCCCTGGAATCTGCCCAGCGACTGCCCGTTAAGCGCCAGTTCGGTACCCCTGTCCGGTATGTAGGTGAGGGTATACCGGTCCCCGGGTTTGACGTCCCTGTAGAGAGACAAAAAGCCGTCAATTTCCGGTTTCAGTTGGCGGTATTCACGGTTGTTCAGGTTGCGCTGGATCAGTTTGTCTGTTGCTTTTGCGAAATGTTCCGCCTTGACCGGTTTGAAATAGGAGATTTCCAGTTGGCGGGCCGTTTCCCCGTGCCAATGGACCGGTTCACGGTCCGGTTCCAGGTAGAGGGCGGCGTCATAGATGTCTATGTTGAAAAAAGTGGCCGTTCCCCGGTTTTTCAGTACCAGTCGGGTATCGTTCAGTTGCTTGGATGATTCAAAGGACACGTTTGCTAACGCGGCCGTCATGCTCACAAATACAATCATCAGTCCGATGGTTTTGCGTTTGTTCATGGTTTCCCTCTCCCAATGGTGTTGAAACAGACTTACGGTTGCTTGATGCGGCAGGTTTCTAAAAAATTACAAAAAAGTAAAATAAATGCCGTCTGCGGTCTTTATCGGCAGGGGAACGTGTTTCAGAGTAGAAAAACGGTTGTTTCAATGGTCCGTTTTGACAACGGGGCGGCGACTGGGGTACAGTAGCAGTGATCGGTTGACTCTCAGAAATCGGAGGGGAATATGTCCAAAAAAGTGCTCGTCGCTACGGTCAAACCGTTTGCACCGGCCGCTGTGACCGGAATTCGGGAGATCGTGGAGAAGGCGGGGTATGAATTGAAGCTCCTGGAAAGCTACCAGGAACAGAGCGAACTGGTTTCCGCGGTTGCGGATGTAGATGCGCTGATTATTCGCAGTGACAAGGTCACCCGGGAAGTCCTGGACAATGCCCCGAAGCTCAAGATTGTGGTCCGGGCCGGTGCCGGTTATGACAATGTGGACCTCGAAGCCGCCACGGAAAAGGGTATCGTGGTCATGAACACGCCGGGTCAGAATTCCAATGCGGTTGCGGAACTGGTATTCGGTCTCATGATTCAACTGGCGCGT
>DAINNF010000204.1:0-3360 GCA_036736005.1 Acidobacteriota bacterium | reverse complement strand
GTGCAAAGAACTTTGTAATACAAAGTTCAAACCTCCATCTCAAGACGAGAAGGAGAAGAGGAGGACGGTCATGTTGGGTCCGGTCAGTTTGAAGGATGCAGAACAGCAGGTATTTCGAAGGGCGTACGATGACGGGTTATGGGATTTCATGATTGCGGCCGTGCTGTCCATGCTGACGTTCGCCCCATATCTCAGTGTGTACATGGGAGATTTCTGGAGCTCGGCCGTGTTCGTGCCGGTTATTCTGGGAGTATTCGGGTTGGTCTGGTTCTTGCGACGCAAAGTGGTCAGACCGCGCGTCGGGTCCGTCAACATGGGAGCCGGTCGTGTGAAGAAGCTGAAGTGGTTGACCACGGTCATGCTGGTCATCAACCTGGTTGCACTGGGACTGGGCATTGTGGCAGCGGTGAATTTCGGACGGATGTCGGGTTATATGATGGCCATGATGCTGGGCATCATTCTGCTGGTGGGGTTTTCCCTCGCGGGTTATCTTCTGGGATTCTTTCGGCTTTACCTGTACGGACTGATGGTTGTGGGCGGTCCGCTGCTCGGTGAATGGCTGTGGCAGAAAGGGCTGGTGAGCCACCATGGATATCCCGTCGTGTTCGGCACCATCTCGCTGACCATGGTGATCTGGGGCGGGTCCGTATTTCTGGAGATCCTGCGAAATAATCCGCTTCCGGAGAATGCAGGCGGACCGGAGCAGGATTGACATGAACGATGGAAAGAATCAGCCGGATTTCAACCTGTTGACGGATATTGATCCGCTGATCCATGCGTCGGCAAGGCTGATGATCCTGACCTATCTGTATGTGGTGGAGAGTGCCGATTTCGTGTTTCTGAAGAACATGACGGGGCTGACCTGGGGGAATCTGTCTACCCATCTGAGCAAACTGGAAGATGCCGATTATGTGGAAATCGAAAAGACGTTCAAGGGAAAGAAACCCCACACCATGGTACGGATGACGGATAAAGGCCGTACGGCGTTTCAGGATTATAAGGAACGGATGCAGCAGGTACTGGATAAGCTTCCGGAGTAAAGGGAACCAGCCGGCATTCAGTCGATGTATGGATGCCGGCCGTATTTCGTGTCGTTATCCCAGGCACTTCCTTGTTTCTGTTTCGACGAAGGATTCCAGCTTTCCCTTTTTCTCCAGCTTCAGCAGTTTTTCCATGAACTTGATTTTGATTTTGGCATCCTTCTCCTGCATCAGGCGATAGGTCCGGATCATGGACTGGACGCCGGCCATCTGCTTGGCGACATCGTCTTCTTTCTTTTCAGGATGTTCGCAGCAAAATGCACCCATACCGAACATATACTGACCAACGAGTTCGCTGGCCCCGGTTTCTTTTGTCTTCAGGAGATCCCCGATGAATTCTCCGCAAAGGCCAATCGAGAAATCGGGTGTGTCTGAAATATACTTTAACAACATGGCACTTGCCGCTTGTGCCTTTTCGTCGAAAGGATTCTGTTCAAGCCATCTGGTCATCTGAATACACTGTTCCGGTGTCATGATCGGCTGATTATTTTGCTTTTCGGCCATAACAGGGATACATGCGGCGGCAAGAAGCATAACGACAATGAGCTTTTTCATTTGAATACTCCAAGGTTTTCAATGAGATAGCATTCAGCGTGACGGGAAGACTTCTACGCTCTGGTGAACATGCTACCAGTTCTACTGTGCACCCTTCAACAAAGAAAAACCGGGGGCGATGATGTCTGCCTACTTTCCCAGACCCGTGCAAAGATGGCATAATGGACATAACGAATCTCACATATAAAGGGAGGGTAGTGTGGCCGAGAATTTCCTGATGCATCCCCCGAAATTTGAATCGCTGATGTCGGACGAAGGGTCCCGGGCCATCATGGAGAAGACAATCGAGTTTTTTGAATCCAAGGGGAAAACCCGCCTGTTGGAGGATTTCTGGGACCGGGTATGGTACCGGGATTTCCTCGATTTCCTGAAGAAAGAGCAGATCTTCGCCAAACTGCTGACCCCGACGCAATACGCAGACGGTGACCCGGACTGCCGGTGGGACACCGCCCGCAACAATGAATACAGTGAACTGCTGGCATTCTACGGGCTGGGCTACTGGTACTGTTTTCAGGTCACCATTCTGGGTCTGGGACCCATCTGGATGAGCGACAACGAGGAAGCAAAACGGAAGGCGGCCCGGTTGCTGAAGGAAGGGGCCATTTTCGCGTTCGGCCTGTCGGAAAAGGACCACGGTGCCGATATCTATTCGACCGAAACCAAACTGACACCGGTGGGTGACGGGACCTGGGTGGCCAACGGTGAGAAATACTATATCGGCAATGGAAACGAAGCTCCCATGGTGTCCACGTTCGGCAAAATGGATGACGGATCCGGCGACTATGTGTTCTTCGTGACCAACTTTGAACACAAGCAGTATGAACTGAAGAAGAATGTGGTCAGTCACCAGGAATATGTGGCCAACTTTGCTCTCCATGATTATCCGATTACCGAAGCGGACATTCTGCTGAAGGGGCAGGCGGCCTGGGACAATGCCCTGAACACGGTCAATATCGGCAAATTCAATATCGGGCCGGCGTCCATCGGTGTGGCCGAACATTGTTTCTATGAGTCGATTACCCATGCCCATAACCGGAAGCTGTACGGTATGCGGGTTACCGACATGCCCCATGTTCAAAAGGGCTTCGTTGACGCGTGGCTGAGACTGGTGGCCATGAAACTGTATCAGCGGCGTGCCACCGACTATTTCCGCAATGCGTCTGAGACGGACCGGCGCTATCTGCTGTACAACCCCACCAGCAAAATGAAGGTCACCACCCAGGCGGAGCAGGTGCTGATGCTGCTGTGGAACATTATCGCGGCCAAAGGGTTTGAACGGGATACGTTCTTCTCCATGGGTGTTTCGGATATCTGGGGACCGTCCAAGCTGGAGGGGACCGTCCACGTGAACGTTCAGCTGATCCGCAAGTTTATCGCCAACTATTTCTTCAATCCGGCGGAATATCCGGCCATTGAGCCCATGCTGGACCAGGTAACCGATGACTATCTGTTCCACCAGGGACCCGCCCGCGGACTGGGCAAGGTCCAGTTCCACGATTTTCAACCGGTGTTTGATGCCTTTACCGGATTGCCCAATGTGGGTCAATTCGTGGAGCAGATCGGCTTGTTCCGGACCATGCTGATGAAGGCCACGCCGGATGAAACCCAGCAACAGGACCCGTCCTTTGCGCTGCCTATCGGAGAGATGTTCTCTATTGTGGTGTACGGTCAGTTGATCCTGGAACAGGCGAAGATTCAGGACCTGGATCAGGATATTGTGAACCAGATCTTCGATTTCATGGTCCGGGATTTTGCCGCCTTTGCG
>DAINNF010000203.1:0-3364 GCA_036736005.1 Acidobacteriota bacterium | reverse complement strand
AGCAGCCAGGCGGCACAATACATCTGGATGGAGGGATACAATACCGCAGTACCGATCCTGCAAGGGAGCGAGCCGGTGACTTACCGTACCAAGCTCTATCCCTCTTCGTGGTCTGCGGAGCAGCCAGGCCGGTTTTGCGGAGCAATAACCGGAAAACGGCCGCGTTCGGCCATATGGCACCGCTTGTGACCGGAGGGAGGAAGAATAGACCTGGTGGTCATGAGTTCCGAACCGGAGGGAACGAAAGGTGTCAGATGGTCATGCCCGGCCGTTTTAAAGCAAGGAGTGGGGGGAGTGGGAATTTGGATGTGAAACGAGAGATCTCGAGTCGGGATGATGGGCCGCGTCAGCGGCCAGATGGGGGTTCGGCGGGCTCGCGGATGCTGGCATCCAGGCGAATTCGACGGAACGTCATCTGAAAGCAGATTCTCTGAATCTGCGACCATGATCCCGACGACACGCGGAAACAAGTCGTTCCGCGTTCCTGCGATGGGAAACGCGACCAACCGGCGAAACGCAGCCACAGGGAAAAAGATCCGCCCGTACATAACACGAAAGCAATCTTGACAATGGGTAGCTTCCCTGAAAAACTTGTAATGATAAACATGACTAATAGGAGGCACCATGATCTTCGAACAGATCGATACCGGCGGTGACCGCAACTACGGCTACCTCATCGCAGACCCCGACACCCGCGAAGCCGCCCTCGTTGATCCGTCCCCCAACCCCCACCCGTGCATCGAGCGGGTGCGGGAGCTGGACCTGAAGGTCCTCTACCTGATCAACACCCACACCCACCCGGACCACACCGGGGGCAACGACCAGGTTCAGACCGCCTGCGGCTGCGCCGTGGTCACCCATGAATCCGCCCCCTTCGGCGACGTCCGCGTGGGCGACCGCACCCCTGCTCTGCAGGTGGGCAAACTGGTGTTCAACTTCCTGCACACCCCCGGACATACCCCCGACTCCATGTGCATCCATGTGGGCAACGAGCTGATCACCGGGGACACGCTTTTCGTGGGCAAGGTGGGCGGCACCGCCACGAGAGAACAGGCCATGACCGAGTTCCAGAGCCTGCGCATCCTGATGGAACTGGAAGATGAAATCCGGGTCTGGCCCGGACACAACTTTGGCGTACAGCCCCATTCCACTATTGGCCATGAGCGGGAAACCAACCCGTTTATCCTGCGTCTCGAGGACTTCGATGCCTTCTACTGGCTGAAGTTGAACTGGGCGGATTACAAGATCAAACACGGTATCCAATAGCGGTCCGCCATGAATGCAGCAGAGCGCGGTGCAGAAGACCACTGGTTTGAGCACTGGTTTGACGAGAATTACCTGAAACTTTACCGCCACCGGGACACGGCGGATGCCGACCGGCAGATCCGGCTTATCCTGGACACCCTGTCCCCGACACCGGAAGACCGGATTCTGGACCTGGGATGCGGAGAAGGACGGCATGCGGCCAAGCTCCATGCCATGGGATTGAATGTGACGGGTGTCGACCTGTCTGGAACCCTGATCCGCCTGGGAAAACAGAAATATCCGGATGTCCGGCTGGAAGTGGGCGACATGCGGCGGGTTACGGGACCGTACGACATCATTCTGTCGCTGTTTACCAGCTTCGGCTATTTCGATGATGACCGGACCAACCGGCAGGTCATGGCGGCTATGATCCATGCCCTGACAACCGGCGGCTGGTTGTGGATGGATTTCCTGAATCCGGTGTTTGTTCGCGCAAACCTGGAACCGGAAACCCGCCGGACACTTCCGGACGGCACCCTGGTGTTGGAACAGCGTCGAATCGAGGGCCATCAGGTGATCAAGGACATCCGGTTCGGTGAAGATGAGGAAACGAAAACCTATCAGGAACGGGTGTACCTGTATACACGAAATGAGCTGGAAACCATGATGACCGGAAACGACATCGTCATTCACGGCTGTTTCGGCGATTACAGCGGCGCCAACTGGTCCGAAGACGCGCCGCGGACCATCCTGTACGGGAGGAAACATGGCTGAGGTGTTCATCACAGGACAGCAGATCGGCCTGATGGGTGGACCGCTGTACACCACGTACAAGATTCTGGGGGCTGCTTCCCTGGCCGAAGCATCGGGGGGAAAGGCCGTTTTCTGGATGGAAACCAACGACGCCGATTTCGAAGAGATCCGTCATGTCCACGGCATGGACAATGAAAACAACCTGTTTACCCTGTCCTGGGAGCGGGACAGCGGCGGTCGTTCAACCGGGTTTGTTCCCGTGGACCGGCAATTGCGGGATCTGTTGAACCGGTGGTTTGACCGGCAGCGGGAAACCGACTTCACAGATACGCTCCGTACCATGGTACTGGACAGCTACCGGGACGGAAGCCTGCTGGCCGAGGCCATGGCGGAGCTGATCCGCCGTCTGTTCGGCCGATACAGTGTGGAACCGTTTGATCCATCCGCCGACAGCTTTCTGACAGAAATCCGGCCCATCCTGGAAAAGGAATGTCGGGAAACGAAGCCCGGAAATCAGTGCCACGCGTTTGCCCGCATCGGGGAAATCCGCCACGCATTGTTTCGGACATCCGGCGGGTTCCGCCTTCGGGACGGCAGCCCGGTGGACCTTGGGGACCTGATATTGCTGCCGGACCGGGATACCCGACCCTTATGCCAGGACGCCTTTTTCAGCCCGGCGGTCTATGTGGCCGGCCCGGCCGAGGCCCGCTACCTGGCGGAACTGGGACCGCTTTACGAGAAACACGGTATCCGTCAGTCCCGGATTCAACCCCGCATGTCATTGACACTGGTGGAACCCAGAACATCACGCCTGCTGGAACGGACCGGGCTGGCGGCACAGACCGTACTCGCCACAGACAAGGTAAGTTTACGCAAACAGATGCTGGTGGAAGCCAGCGGCGTAGACCTGGACGACCTGCAGGGACAGGTCCACCGGCTGAAACAGGGATTTCTGACCGAACTGGAAAATCTGGAACTGGAAGACTCCCAATTCCGTAAATCTCTGGAGCGGGAACTGAAGGGTCTTCTGGGTCGCAAGCGGGCGGCCATCAAGGAACAGACAGAGCAGATGCGATCTGACGTGAAAGAACTGGCAGACCGGTTGCATCCGTTTGATCAGCCCCAGGAGCGGGTATTTCCCATTTTCCAGTTCATGAACTACTATGGAGGCATGGACCTGTTAAGCCGGTTGCTGAACGGCCATGCGTTCGAGACTCGAGTTGAGGAGATCAACCATGCTTGACATACTGGCATTCGGTGCCCATCCCGATGATATCGAGATCTTCATGGGCGGGGCCATGGCGGCCTTCAAAGCCCGGGGGAACCGGGTGGGGGTCTGCGACCTGACCCGGGGAGAAGCCGGCAC
>DAINNF010000202.1:0-3395 GCA_036736005.1 Acidobacteriota bacterium | reverse complement strand
GCTGCGGGTTCTTTTCGACGGAATACGGCGTTGCAATCACCCTCGGCTTACTCACGTACGTTCCCGTGTACGCTCCGTCTCCTCGGCTGCTTGCGCCTTGTCTCCGCCGAGAATCCCGCCGCAGTTGAGCCGGTAAGCCCCTGACAAGAAACCCATTTCAGATTATCGTGCCGGAGTTGGTGCGTCTCGGCATCCGGCGGACTCCGCAGAATTCGAGTGGTGTACAATGGGTCATCCAGGTGAACGACCTGCTGAAGAGCGGTCACAGATGAGGGAAGTATGGCGAATCATGTGTACTGTGCAACAAGCATGGATGGATATATCGCGACCGAAGATGGCGGTCTCGACTGGCTGATGAATGTACCCAATCCCGACCAGAGCGATTTCGGGTTTTCGGAGTTTATCAGCGGGATCGACGCGATGGTGATGGGCAGACGGACGTTTGAGAAGGTATTGGGTTTCGGGAGCTGGCCGTATGAGAAGCCGGTGTTTGTGCTGAGCCATACGCTGACAGCGGTTCCGGAGAAACTGGAAGGCAAGGTGGAGATTATCAGCGGGGAGCCCCGGTCCATCGTTGGAACTCTGCATGACCGTGGATTCAATGATCTCTATATCGATGGTGGCGAGACGGTCCAGTCCTTCCTGGAGCAGGATTTGATCGACCGGATGATCATCACAACGGTACCAGTGGTACTGGGGTCCGGAATTCGGCTCTTTGGCCGTCTTGAAGACGAGTTGAACTTTTTGCTGGAAAAAACCGAAGTCCTCAACAATCATCTGGTGAAGAATCACTATATCCGCATTCGAAACAACGACTAAACATGTCGTTCAATTTGAACGGGAGCAAAGCGAAAAGGAAACCATCCGACCGTTCTGGTCCACTTGCCATCATCCAGGCGTCGCAGGCTGTTCCCATCAAGCTCTTCTCTTGACCGGAAGCCGCGGGCGTTCCATACTGAATACAATAAATGTCATGTGAAGCACGGTTGGTTGAGATGCTGTCAATCAACGGGTGAACCGAAACGGGGGGATAATATATGACACTGCCTCAATCGTACAGACCCTATGTGGCGGGTGCGCTTGCCGGTTTGCTGGCGATCGCATCCGTTCTGGTGTCCACAAAAATGCTCGGGAAGCCGAAGTATCTGGGGGCATCCACGACGTTTGTCCGGTCTGCGGGAATGATCGAAAAGACGGTTGCGGACGAACACGTGGAAAAAAACGAATACTACCAATCCAAGAAGGTGAAGGTCGACTGGCAATTCATGTTTGTGATCGGGATCCTGATCGGCGCCTTTGCCGCTTCCCGGATTGACAGGAGTTTCAAGATGGAAGCGGTTCCCCCCATCTGGTCTGACCGATTCGGTAACCGGGTGGGTATCAGAGCCATGGGTGCGTTCCTTGGCGGAATTGTCGCGATGTTCGGTGCCCGGCTGGCCGGCGGTTGTCCCAGTGGCCATGGGCTCAGTGGATTGATGCAGCTTTCCGTCAGCGGTTTTATCGCCATGGCCGGTTTCTTCGGCGCAGGTGTCCTGGTCGCCCATTTCATTTACAGGACCGGGGGGAGGCAGGTGAAATGACTGAACTCATTCTTGGTCTCGGCACGGGCATTGTATTTGGCGCGCTTCTGCAGCAGGGACGTGTGCTGCGTTTTGAAAAACAGGTCGGGGCGATGTTGCTGGAGGACATGACCATTTTGAAGTTCATGTTGTCCGCAATTGTTGTGGGCATGGTCGGGATCTACATACTGGCGGGCGCGGATGTGATCGATTTGAAGATCAAAGCCACCAATGTGGGTGCCAACATCATCGGCGGTCTCCTGTTTGGGGCCGGCTGGGCCGTTGTGGGCTACTGTCCGGGCACCGCAGTGGGTGCTGTGGGCGAAGGCCGCTGGCACGCTGTCTGGGCGATTCTGGGCATGCTGGTCGGGGCTGCGATCTATGCAGAAGCGTATCCGGCGCTCAACACAACAGTGGGAACCTGGGGTTCATTCGGCAAGGTTACGCTTCCCCAGGCGCTGGGCGTTTCGCCCTGGCTCGTAATTCCCGTATTCGTCGTAATGGTTCTGTTCCTGTTCTCCTGGTTTGAAAAGAAAGGGCTGTAGTTGTAACGGCAGGTGTAAAAGGAGAAAAGGGAGATTTCGTAAGACAAAGCCAGGCAACTGGAACCATGTATATGGAAAGTGTCCCAATTACGGCATGCGGGCGTTTTGCGGGTACGTGTCAGTTTTCGTTTGAGTGGAATTCCGGAATCTCTCTGCACCTGCCTTCCCTGCTCAATCCACTATCCACCATCCACGTATCAAAGGTGCTCACGGTCTGCCGGTTGCGAAGCCGCCCATGAAGAAGGCGAAGCCCAGAATACAGTCACAGTGGGGACAGCTGTACATCACTTCTTTCTTAACGAAGCCCTCGGTTTCTTTGTGGACTTCCATCGAATCGTCTTTTCGCGTATCTTCGAGCCGCACGGGTTGTTGACAATGGGGACATTTGGCCATGTTCTGTTCTCCTTACTGTTTCAGTACAGTGATCCTACCCACCTCGCTGGTTCGATATTCAACACACAAAAAAGCGGGGCATACGCCCCGCCGGGAAAGTCGTAATCAGTTCACTACCATCTTACCCAATCAGTGAGCATATAGAGGTCGGGTGTTCCATTATAGTGGATGTCACAATCTTCTCTACTTGGATCATACCACCAACCGCTGGGCTTGAACTTGTATGAGAGTACAGGGAAGAGGCCTTCTGTGGATATGAAACTGGTGTCGGTGAAGGTCCGTATCTCTTTACCATCAAAGTACCAAGTTATGCTATTTGGTAACCACTGGATGGCAAATTCATGGTATCCATTTCCGGGGTTTGTTGGTAAAGTTACCTTTTCCCCTCTAAAATCGCAGTCCTTCCATGCAGCGCAGTAGACGATGTAGTGGTCAAGTACTCTCTCGTCATCCTCAGTGTCCACGTATATTGGGAAACACTCCATTGTTATTGATGAACCTACTGTACCATTTTCGCAATTTTGATACGGTCCTCTGAGCCAGAAATTGCCATTCACGTAGTCAGCATCCAGTTTCATTTTGATTCTAGCGAAATAGGTTCCGTAACGAGGTTGTGTTGGATGAACAGTATCTTCATTGTACCCCCCTTTGACATCTCCGTTTTGTTCTGATTCGGGGTCGATATCGATGCGGAGTTTTCCGCTGGTAACGGTAACGGCCTCGGATCTTACTCCGTATCGAGTGTCACCACAATGCGTGTCATGAAATGATAGTGTAGTCCATGAGTTAGAATAGAACTCCTGGCTGTACTCATAAAGCCTTGTCTCATTCTCTGCCTCCCATGTGTCTTTTACAAAGCCCTGGTATGTGAGAACAATTTCGTAATCAAGAAAACCAG
>DAINNF010000201.1:0-3438 GCA_036736005.1 Acidobacteriota bacterium | reverse complement strand
AGGATCACTGAACACCCTGGCGGACGGATTCCGTGACACCGGCCTTCGGGGCATCCTGTGTTATGAAACCACCGATCGTCACGGGGAAGACGGCATGCGAAAGGGTGTGGAAGAAAATCGCGCATTTGCAAAAAAGGTGACGGAAATTCCGGCTGAGGAACGTCTCCTGGAAGCAGCCATCGGCGGTCACGCACCATTCACGCTGGGAGACGACGCCCTGAAACGCCTCGGCGACGCGGTGGAAGAGACCGGCCGGGGGTTCCATGTACATGTGTCCGAAGACCGGTATGACCCGGCCTTCAGTCACCATCAGTATGGCAAACATCCCATGGAACGGTTGCTGGCCTTCGGGTTGCTCAGTGAAAAGGCTCTGATCATTCACGGGGTTCACCTGACGGACAGCGACATCAAGATGCTCAACGCGGCGGACGCGTTCCTGGTTCACAACGTGCGGTCCAACATGAACAACAACGTGGGCTACATGCACAAGCTGCCGGGCGTGCACAACGTGGCGCTGGGAACGGACGGCATCGGTTCGGACATGCTGACCGAGCTTCAGTTCGCGTTTTTCAAGCACCGGGACGAAGACGGGACGCGCTGGCCGGATACCTTCGCGCGGTATCTGCAGAACGGGAACCGGATACTGGAACGGTATTTTGAGGGGTCTTTCGGGCGCATTGAAGCGGGATGCAAGGCAGACCTGACGATTCTGGATTATGACGCGCCCACACCGTTGATGCCGGAGAACATTGCCGGGCACCTGGTGTTCGGGATGACGTCGCGGGATGTCCATTCGGTGATGGTGAATGGATCGTTTGTGTATCACAACCGGGAGTTCCCGTTTGATCCGAAGCCCATCTACACCGAAGCCGCCGAAGCCGCACAGAGATTGTGGGAGACCATGTAGTCAAATACGTTGGAGTGGGGGTGGGAGTAGGCGTCCAGAAAAGGGATATCCGGTTCTCTAACCAACTCCCAACACCAACTCTTAAGCCTGAAGGCTCACTCCCTCACCGGACTGGAACTGCGGTATTGTATCCCTCTATCCGGATATCCAAGGCATGGCGGTTGGAACCGCCGCTTAGAAATCAGAAGGAATCGGCGGGATTACCTTTCTTTGCATGTTGAGTTCAGTCCTTGGCCTGATCCTTTTCCTTGTTGTGGCCGTCCAGGATTTCAATGAACCGGGACGGGGTGCCGGTCTGGACTGTTGTTATCCTTCCACCTCCTCGCGTATGTGTTGCATCAGAAGGGATTACTCAATAATTTCGTGTGTGTCCACGGAATTATTTCGTGTGTGTCCACGGAATTATGCCTACTTCTACTCCTACTCATTCACAGGGCCTTGGGGGTATTGCTTCCGGAATTATCTTAATCCCCTCCAACTCGCCGAGACGCATTAGATCAAGAGCGGATGTTCCATCTTGATCCTTCAAAGAAGGGTCCGCTCCGGACTTCATGAGAATTCTTACACATTCTATGCATCCGGCACGGATTACATTACGAAGTGGCTTTCCTCCCCTGGCATTCGGATTTGCGCCAAATTCAAGAAGCATCTCTATCATCACAGGATCCGGCTTTCGCTTTGTTGCCCAGAAAAGTGCCTGTCCGTTCTTTGCGTTAACATCCGCATCATTGATCAACAACAATTTCACAATATCCCTCAAGCCTCCACTAGCCGCCGCTGATAACAAGGTCAGGCTTCCTGAAACACAAACATCCGTGGAAGCGTCAAACTCTAATAACAGCTCCGCAATCTTGGGATTATTCATATTGACTGCGAGTATAAGAGCTGTGTCTCCGAATCGATTAGCCTTGTTCGTGTCAGCCCCCGCTTTAAGCAAGAGTTTGACGATCTCAACGTGCCCATTTTCGCAAGCTATCATCAAAGCTGTTCGTTCGTTTGCATGATTTGCAATCAAATGGGCCTTGTCTAGGCCATATGAGGTGGCTCCGATTATGTTAAGCAAACATTCTCTTTCAATGAGACATTCTGCAATTTTGTCAAAGCCTAGCATAGAAGCCAGAATGAGTGGTGTGCAGCCATACCTATCCACAATGTTAACATTGGCACCAGCATCCAATAGGGACTCTGTCATCTGAACGTCATTTGCAAGAACTGCATAGTGTAATGGAGAATTTCCGTACACATCAACAGAATTAGGGCCTCCGCCTTTCTTCAGAAGATACATTACGTAAGCAGTGCATTCTTTACTGCAGATGCTGTCATTCGTGCTTTCGTTTGGAGGACTCGCATTGAGCTCGTAGCAGTAGCCATGCAATCCATATGAAAGCAGCAGAAGTACAAATATCCGTCTAAGAGTTTGTATATTCACCTTCCCTTGATGTCCCTTCTCATTTGTTTTTTGTATGATAGCAGAAATGGGAAGTAAAGGGTAACGTGTAATGAGCCAGAAAAAGAGAAACGGTTTGCTTGGCCTGCGGAGCAGCCATGTCCCGCCGCCATCTTTCTGGAAGCTACCTTTCATTGTTCCGATCCCGGGCGGGAGCGAAACGGGAGTTGAGCGCACCAACCTGGGGAGCGGGAGGCGATGGATTGGGCCAGATGCGCACGTTCGCGACAGGAGCGAACGAGGAGTAGTACATCGGTACACGACGAGGAGTGGATGGAGTTAACGTGCGCAGATGGTCCGGGACTTGAGCCTCGAGGGAAAGAGGTGGGGGGTGTAGATGATTGTAGCCAACCGGGGATAACTTGAGTCGGGATCACGGGCCGCGTCAGCGGCCAGATGGTGTTTCGGCGGGCCCGCGGATGCTTGCATCCAGGCGGGTCTGACGAAACGGCATCTGTCAGCAGATTCTCTGAATCTGCGAACGTACTCCCGACGACAAACTCAAACGTTCCGCGTTCCTGCGCTGGGAAACGCGCTGCTCCAACGAAACCCCGTGGTCGATCCCATACTATGAAAACGTGTTTCGGTCAAAACTACAGCGGCTTGCTCACCGTTACCCAGAGAAACGTTTCGTCTGCTATGGTGCGGTGTCGGGCGTCGTCGATGACCAGTCCGGCCGCGTCGATCTGCTCCGCCAGCTTCTCCGGCGTCGTGTGACTGTAATACAGCTGCTGCCCCATGAATGTAAGCGTCCCGTCAAACTCGTCCTGCCCGGTATATGCCTTCGTCGCATAGGTGAACAGCCCCTTCCCGCCCCGCTTCAGCCATCGCTGAAACCGCTCGAACAACACCGGATGGTCCGTGCGCGGCACATGAAACAGGCTGAACACACTGAGAATCGCGTCGAACGATTCCGCTTCAAATGCCACATCCCGCATGTCCGCATGCACCGTCCGCATCTCCGGCACGTAGGTGGCCGCCAGCTCCAGCATTCGCCCGGAGAAATCCACCCCGGTCACGTCCCAGTTCCGATCCACGAAAAACCGGCCGAACGGCTCTCCCGCACCGCAGCCCAAGTCCAGCA
>DAINNF010000200.1:0-3446 GCA_036736005.1 Acidobacteriota bacterium | reverse complement strand
AGCTTGACTTCGTTTTCGAGGCCCTTGATGGTGGTGGCATGGTAATACTTCTGGCGGTGTTCGGTGGTTTCGGGCAGGGTGGTTTCATTCAGCTTCGTGACGAAGAGCGAACTCATGCGGATGGCGTTGACCATCTTATCCTTGGCGTAGCCCGGATGCACGTTGATACCGGTGAAGGTGATTTCGGCTGCGTCTGCGCAGAAGGTTTCATCTTCCAGTTCACCCAGGATACCGCCGTCCATGGTGTATGCAAATTTCACCGGGAATTTTTCCATGGTGAACTTGTCCACCCCTTTGCCGATCTCTTCATCGGGGGTGAAGCAGATATAGATGTCGCCATGTTTGATGTCCGGGTTCTTGACCAGGTATTCCACCGCAGTCATGATTTCGGCCACACCGGCTTTGTCGTCCGCCCCCAGCAGCGTGGTGCCGTTGGAAGTGATCAGGTCCTGTCCGGTCATGTCGTTGAGAATGGGGTTCTCGTCCGGTGTGATGACCATGTCCGGGACGCCCGGCAGATGGATGGGTCCGCCGGCATAGGACCGGTGAACCAGCGGTTCCACGTTTTCACCGGACTCGGCCGGTGCGGTATCCACGTGGGCCAGGAAACCCACGGCGGGCAGGTCCCTGTCGGTATTGGACGGCAGTTTGGCGTACACATAGCCGTGTTCGTCCAGTTCCACATCCGATATGCCCATCTCTTTCAATTCCTTGACCAGTATGTCGGACAGATCCTTCTGCCTGGCAGTCGAGGGAAAGGTAGTGGATTCTTCTTCAGAGGCGGTATGAATCTTGACATACCGGACAAAACGCTCGAGTAGTGCTTCGCGGTCAATCATCTGTGTTGGCTCCTCTCTTCACGGTTTTCAGACCGGATTTCAGTGTAACAGATTTCAGCAGTTTCCAGAAGGAGAGAGCCGGTCTCATTCTACGCGCTCGCCGGTTCCCGTGCTAGAATGGGGGCAATGATTTCGATCAGACAACCGATGAATGAAAAAGGGGCAGTGCGGGGGCGCTGCGGGAGGGTGCGTATGCGAGTCTATATTCGTTCAGGCCTGTTGGTTCTCTGTGTCCTTCTGATAAGCACGGTTTCGGTGGAGGCCGGGCTGTTCGGCAAGAAAAAGGGTGCGACCATTGTCGGGTTTCTGTGGGCCACCAATACAACACCGGCGGTGGGGAAAACGGTTCAATTGTTCGATGCCACAACCGGCAAGCAGATCGCCGAAGACCAGAGCGGGTTTACCGGAAAATTCAAGTTCAAGGAGCTGCCACCGGGCAGCTATGTCGTCAAGGCCGGACAGTTTGCCAAGCGGGTGGAACTGGAAGACAAGACGGTGCGGGTTCATTTCAATTTCAGCAGTCCGGATGGCGAAGTTGACTTCTATGCGGCGGCCCAGGAGAATGCCAAGAAAGCGGACGAAATGACCGGTGCCGCTGCTCAGGATGCCGGCCCTACCGATCCGGCACTGGCCCAGTGGATTGCGGGGGAATACTATTCCTACGAGGGTTCCACCGAGCGGAAACTGATGCTGTGCCCCGGCGGGGTTTTCTATGATTCACGGGAATCGTCCTATTCGGGAACCAATTATGACAGCCTGGGCAGTGAAACGTCCGGCTATGGGGCGGCCAGCGCCAGTGCGGGAAACGGCAAGTGGGCCATCCAGGGCACCCGCCAGTCCGGCACCATTACCTTCAGCTACAAGGGAAAAGGCGTGCAGAAGGTGCAATACCGGGTACTGGGAGACAACTGCATCTCGATCATGGGGATCAAGTTCTGCTATGCCGGGGCCGCCCGCTGCAATTGAAGGGCAATTCAGAAGTAAGCATATTTCCGCTGATCCAGAACGGCCGTCGTTGAACAATTGAATGGTTGCTGCATCCCATCGGTATATCCTGTACGGTATGGATGATTCAAATGCCGAAACCGACAAACAGGGGTGAATATGCGTTTGTGTGTGCTGATCATGTTGCTGACCCTGATGAACGGATGTTCGGGTGAGCAAGCTGTAAAGACCGCCGGAGAAGAACAGATCCAGCCGATTTTGGCGTACGGACACTCAGAGAAAGCCATTCGTGCAGAACCGGATACAGAGGGGCCAACATGGATTCTGGTTGAAGAGCGGGTGTTTCGACCACAGAACCCGTCGGATGTATCAATCCTGTTGGGACTGGATACGTTTGATGTGTGGCCCGATGGCCGGCTGGTGTTGCTGGATGTCAACGAAGGCCGATTTGTTCTGGCCGATGCCGAAGACGGTTCTTTGCAGGAAGGCGGGCGTTTCGGACAGGGACCGGGTGAATTCCAGAAACCCATCGCTGTCGCTGCACGGGAAGACGGCTTCATGGTATTTGAGCGGCTGCCGCCCCGCTTGATCCGGTTTAACCGAGATGGCCTTTTTGTGGACGAAGTTCCGGTTCATTTACAGGGAGACGGTGCGGTGATGCGGGCTGTCCATTGCGATGAGGACCGCTGGCTGGTCCAGGTACGGCTGCTGGGAGAGTCTGCGGTTCAGGATGTGGTGGAAGTGGTCGATGCGGCCGGTGAATCCATGGGTGTCCTGTATCGGGGACCCGGATTTACACTGGCGGACAAGGTACATGGGAAGCCCGGTGTCGGCGTTGTGTTCGATGGGTCCGGAGACCGCTATATACTGGCGCCCCGGGAGGTGTTTCGCTTCCGGATGATTCTGATTCCGGGTATTGAAGCAGATCCAATCGCGGTGGAAAGCGACTGGGAACCGGTGCCGTTTCCTCTCGATATTCAGAAAAAACGGGAAGAACAGGCGAAGGGGTTGCCAACGACCCACGACTACGGGGATGCATTCCGCTACCGGGCGGCGATCAGTCAGGTTGTGATGGACGTTGACGGACGGATCTGGTGCCTGATACCGGCGGGAGAAACGGACCATGCGATTCGGGTGCTGTCACCAGATGGACGGTCCATTCTGCTGCAGCAACCGCTGACCGGTTATGGTGAACCGATGATGCGCGCTTCCGGTGAAAAGGGGGTATGGATTCTGGACCGGACGGCACCGGATGACGACATCCAGAAACTGGCCCGCTATGATCTCAGGGCCGAATAACAGGGGAAACCAATCATTGGGCTTTCGGTGGAGTTGATCATCGAATCAGGAATTCAGTGATACAATGCCGGGATGATGAAACAGGGGCGGAACATGCAACGTTCACAGGCAACTGAGCTCGTGGAGGTGACGCGGGGTTCTGTTGTGGAATCGGTCCATGCGGGTCATGTGGCGGTGGTGGACCACACCGGTCGTGTCCGATACCGTGCCGGGGACCCGCATGCGATAACCTATATGCGGTCCGCTGCCAAGCCGATCCAGGCGCTGCCGGTGATTCTATCCGGGACGGCGGACCGGTTCGGGTTTACCGATGCCGAGCTGGCTATTATGTGTGCGTCTCACTATGCGGAGCCCCATCATCTG
>DAINNF010000199.1:0-3481 GCA_036736005.1 Acidobacteriota bacterium | reverse complement strand
ACCTGCCCCTGATTGACGATACCGAGCCATAAAAAGGGGGGGCGTCGCCCCCCCTTTTTCTTGAGTTGTTTTGATTTCGCCAGCGGTCAGTCCGATTCGGTTTTCTTCTTCGGCTTACTGGTCCGGGGTTTCCGCTTCGGTTTCGGTTTTTCGTCCGGCTTCTCGATTTCCGGTTCCGGTACCGGTTCCGCTGCCGGGGATTCCGGTACGGGCGGGACTTCCGGAACGGTCGCTTCCGGTTTGCCGCCCTTCCCCGGCGTCACATGTACATACAAAGAGGCAAAGGTGGCACTGATCCACACCATGGAAAACAGAACCCCCACCCCGCATAACAGGAAGCCCAGGATGAAGATGGGAATGGTTGTCAGCCCGATCAGGAAGACGGTTCCCGCCCGCCCGCGGCTCAGTTCCCAGCTTTCCCGCAATGCCGGAGCCACTTCCATGTTTCGCTCCACCACCAGATAGGGTACAAATACCAACCGGCATGCGAAATAGATCCCGGGCACAATCAATGCGGCAAACCCGATCCCGATAATCACCATGGTCACCAGTTTGGCCAGCACAATGTTGATGTAGTTCTCGCGGATCTTGAAAATATCGTTCACGTCCGGTGTTTCTCCCCGGGCTCCCCGGACAAAGCCATACAGAACACCATAATCGATCGGCGTAAACAGCAGCAGCCAGTAAATGAACGCGAATATCTGCAGGAATGAGCGACCGGCCGTATGTGGCGAATCCGGTCCCCAGGCCAGTGCCGCCGGGATGGATGCCGCGGCCGAAATAATCACCAGGATAAACAGTTCCAGAAAAAACCGTTTTGCGGTTTCCCATCCGTGTCCGTAAGAACCGCCAACCGTGCCGTCCGGGGGTGTCCAGGTTGTGGTTGTGTTCGTGTACATGTTCATTCTTGCCTCCTCCCCGACGTATCGTCAAAGTCGGGTATTCCGGTTCGTCACCCCGATTATGGGACCGGTCACACGGGTTGACCATCGCCCGAAAGGATGAAACCTGCAAAATACCACTTTGGTATGACACATCAGCAGTCCAACATCCGCTATGATGGTAGGGGATTCAAACCGAAAGGCACAGATCATGGAACTGGTTCTGAATATCATGGTCCACATTATCCTGGGTGGAACCGCGATTGCCGAAATCGCCCTGGCGGTGCGTCTCCAGCGCCGCAGCGGGGACCCCATTGCAGCCCTCTATCTGTTTTCCCTGATCTTCGCCCTGTTGTACGGCTTCTTTGCATTTGTGGCCCCCTCTTTTTCAACCCTGCTGGTTCCGTTTACGGGTGCTGAAACCGGCACCGCTCAGGCCATCGACCGCTTGTTTCCGTTTCTGGCAATCCCGCTGCTGGCTGCATCCTCCCTGCTGTTTATGGCCATGATGCGCTCCGCCGTCAACCGGAAACTCAGTGCCCTGTTCACTATCCTGTTTGTTCTGATCTCCGGTCTGCTGTTCATGCTGAACGGGTTGATTCTGTACCTGAGTGCCCGCCACCATCCCGTTGTGACGGCGGCCGATCCCCTGATGTTTCGCGACCTCTGGTCGGTATTCCGCATGGTGGTCACCATACCGGCCCTTGTGAGCACATGGTCGCTTGCCGGTTCTCTTCAGTCCGGCTACCGGAAACACCTGGTTCAACGATTCTCCATTGTACTGCTGGTGGTTGAGACCACGCGCGGTGTGTTGTTTCTGCTGGTTGACCTCCACCCGGCAGCCTGGCTGCTGCATCAAGCGGCCTGGTTTGCGGGCGACCTGATCCCGCTCCTGATGTTGGACCGGGCACTCCCCCGTCTCCATTCGGACGCAAGAACCGGGCTCGACAACCTGCTGAACCGTTTCGCCATCACGTCCAGGGAACGGGAAATTATCCAGTGGATCTGTGAGGGGAAAAGCAACGGGGAAATCGCGGACGGCCTGTTCATCTCCCTGCAGACCGTGAAGACCCATATCTCCAACATTTACCGCAAACTGGGCGTCCGCAGCCGGGTCCAGCTGGTGAACCTGCTGAGCCGCGATTGAAGCCGTCCTGTCCGTCATTCGACATTTTCTCCTTGACAGACCGGACTTATTCCGGCAAATTCTAGTTCATTACAAATGCGAGGATCGCAATCGACATGATGATCACAATGAACTGGTGGTGGCACAACAAGACATATCGATGTTGAGGCACGCCACCGGTGTACGCTATACCCGGGCCCAGAGGCAGCTGCCTCTGGGCCCTTTTTTTATGCGCAAAACACCTTGATGCACGGAGGTTTTCATGTTGTTTCCGGAATTGAACACATTAAACGGCCTGGCAAAAGATCATTCCCGGGCCACGGTGTACCGGGAAATCCTGGCCGACACCATGACCCCCATTACCCTGCTGACCCGGTTCCAGAAACGGAACCGGCTGTTCCTGCTGGAAAGCGCCCGGCTGGACCGGTCTTTCTCCCGTTTCTCGTTTTTCGGGTATGATCCGGTCCGGGTCTACCGGCTGTTCGCCGACCGGCTGGAGATCGCGGACGAAACCGGGACCACGGTGGTCCGGGTAGACCCGTTCGGGACACTGGTGAACACATTCAAAGGAGAGGCCGCACATGCCCACCCGGAGTTCGGGTCATTTACCGGAGGCTTCGTGGGCTGGTTCGCCTATGAAGCGGTCACCCTGATGGACATCCTCCGTAACCCCCTGCAGGTCTCCGCCGATCAGCCTCTGGGGGTATTCTTTGAAACGGACCGGTTTTTCGTATTGGACAATCACCGGTTCAAACTCTATGCGGCCTGTTCCATCCCGCTGAACGGGGACGTGGCAGCGGCCTACCGGGAAGCGGCCGACCGCACCGCCACCATGAACGCGGAACTGAACGCGGCCCAGCCGACACCGGCGAAAACGTCCCCGTCGGCAGAGTTTGAACGGGAACTGGACCGGGAAACTTTCATGGACAAGGTCACCCATCTCCGGGAACAGATTGAAGCCGGAGAGTGCATCCAGACCGTACTCTCCAACCGCTACCGGATCCCCGGACACTACAATCCGGTCAGCTTTTACCGGGCATTGCGCAGGATCAATCCCTCCCCCTATCTCTTTCTCATCAAGGACGGCGACGAAGTGTTATGCGGATCCTCCCCCGAAACCCATCTGAAAATCCAGGAACGGACCGCTACGCTGAAACCCATCGCCGGCACCATCCCATACAAACAGGGAGACAACCTGGAACAACTCCAGCGCCGGTTGCTGAGTGATCCGAAGGAACGGGCGGAACACCTGATGCTGGTGGATCTGGCCCGCAACGACCTCCACACCCGGTGCAAACCGGAAAGTGTCCGGGTGGAACGGTCCTTCGAAGCGGAAGTCTATTCCCATGTCATCCACATCGTGTCCGAAGTTTCCGGCGACCTGTCCGATGATGTCGCCCCGCTGGAACTGTTTGCCCGGACCTTCCCGGCCGGCACCCTGACCGGTGCCCCCAAGGTACGGGCCATCGAACTG
>DAINNF010000198.1:0-3490 GCA_036736005.1 Acidobacteriota bacterium | reverse complement strand
CTGAATCCCCGTCGTGGTTTTCAGAAAATCCACGATCCGATCCACTTCTTCGCCGGTCAATTCGATACCCAACTGGGCTGAACCCATAATCTGCACCGCTTCCCGCAACTCCCACACCCGGCCGGAGTGGAAATAAGGGGCTGTCAATTCAATGTTGCGAAGCGACGGTGACTTGAACACATATTCATCCCCTTCTGTCTGGGTCACCTCGAACCGGCCTTTGTCCCCGGCCAGCACATCCATGGCCGGTTTCTCCACCACGCCGAACGGGAAATAGTCGGTACCGCCCAGGTTCACGCCCCCGTGGCAATCGGCGCATCCGTTGTCGATAAACAGTGCCAGACCCTTCTTCTCATTCGCGTTCAATGCTGAATCGGATCCCCGCAGATACCGGTCAAACCGGGCATCGGGGGTCACCAGCGTCGCTTCAAATGCTTCAATTGCACGGGCCATGTTGTCAAACGTCACCGGATCCTGATCGTCCGGGAATGCCTTCTGAAACATCTTCACATAACCCGGCATGCTCTTCAGTGTCTTCACCGCCTGTTCCGGCGTATTGTTCATTTCAACAGACGCCTGAACCGGTCCCTTTGCCTGTTCCATCAGATCCTTCGCCCGTCCATCCCAGAACTGAGCGGTATTGAATACCGCATTCAGAACCGTGGGAGAATTGCGCGGTCCCTGTTGCCAACCATGACCGGTGGACGTTTCCTGATCATCATCTCCACCCATTCCCAGATTGTGACAGGTATTGCAACTGATCAGGGCACTGCGGGACAGCCGCGGTTCAAAAAACAGCGCTTTCCCCAGTTCGATCTTGTCCATGGTAACGGGATTACCTTTCAGTTCCGGCGTTCCATAGGGCACCGGTTCCATCAATGTCAACGCGGTCGTCCGAAGATCATCCCCCTTCAGAAAACCTGTGCTGAACACCAGCATCAGAATCAAAATGGTTACTCTCATTGAATCCCCCTTTTCAAAATTGGTCAACCTTATCAGGTATCATTCCTGATAGTATCACAACAAAAAGAAAACACAAAGGTCGAATTTGACTGAATTGTGCATTTCCAGTGGAGGTTCAACTCAGAATATCGGCCATTTGCCCCTGTTTGGCCAACCCTTGCTCCTGTTCAGCCAGCGGTATCCGGGCTCAAATCCGCTGCACACAACCGATTGATGGTGTCCGCCAGTGCCTGCGGTTCATCCGTGCCGATCCTGAACCGGCTGCCCGACCTGAACTGCAGTTCCACCGCATCCAGACCGGACACGTTGAACATCCAGCCATGCGGTGTCAGACGGATGCCCCATCCATACCACCAGCTGTTACGCACCGGTTCAGCCCGGAGAATACGGGTCAGCGGGATCCGCCGCTTCACAAGGCCGGGACCGAATCTGCAGATTACATGCTCACCGG
This sequence comes from Acidobacteriota bacterium, assembly GCA_036736005.1. Lineage (GTDB taxonomy): Bacteria > Acidobacteriota > Holophagae > Thermotomaculales > Thermotomaculaceae > DAINNF01. The sequence continues at coordinate 2,076 of DAINNF010000198.1, read as the reverse complement.
TCACAATCACGGTCAGCGAATGGAACAGTATCAGCAGAAACGTCAAAAACAGGGCGGTGACCCAGACCACCGGGTGCCATACCACGGTGGACGCAATCGCCAGCACCAGAACGATAACACCCAGCAGTGGAACTACAATGGCATGTCCCGGCTGGGTATGCCGGTAGTATTCCATCATCACGGGACTCCTTCTTCAGGCCGTTTACTTCCCTTTGAAATCCGGTGCCCGTTTTTCCAGAAAGGCGGAAACCCCTTCTTTCATGTCTTCGCTTTCGAAACAGCGCCCGAACAGGTCCGCTTCCAGCCGCACCGCATCATCAAAGGGCAGCTCCAGTCCATCCAGGATCGCGTCCTTGCAATACGCCACTGCCAGCGGCGCGTTGGCTTTGATCTGCTCCAACGCTTCCAGCGCCGCTACCACCGGGTCCCCCTCCGCGACAATCCGGTCCACAAGACCCATCTGGAACCCTTCTGCCGCTTCCACCATCCGGGCAGTCAGACAGATGTCCATGGCCCGTGAACGGCCCACCAGCCGCGCCAGTCGTTGGGTACCGCCGTATCCGGGAATCAATCCCAGCTTTACTTCGGGTTGACCCATCCGGGCACCGGGCACCGCATAACGGAACGTACAACACATGGCCAGTTCCAGGCCGCCGCCCAGGGCAAACCCGTTGATCACCGCAATAGTGGGACAGGCCAGCATCTCGATCCTGCGGAACAGGTCCTGACCCCGTTTGGCCATATCCCGTGCCTGCTCGGGCGTCGCCCCCTGAAACTCGCTGATGTCCGCTCCTGCCACAAAGGCTTTCTCACCGGACCCGGTAAAGACAACACCCCGAAGCGCTTCGTCCTCTTCAAAACCATCCACCACTTCGGTCAGCTCATCCAGTACCTGCCGGTTCAGGGCATTCAACACCTTGGGCCGGTCAATGGTGACCACCGCCATGTCACCACGGCGCTCCATTCGTACGGTATCCATACGCACCTCCGATTGATTGTGTGGTTTCAATTATAACAGCACCTTTGCCAACTTGGGCATTCACCGGTATAATCAACCCCATGAAACCGACCACCATTGCCGTGACCGGCAGTACCGGATTCGTGGGTACGCACCTGTGCCATTCGCTCGCCCGCCAGGGATTTACCGTTATCCCGGTGGTCCGGGATCACTATGCCACCGTCCAGACCCTGGCCGACCGGATGGACGGGGCCGACGCCATTGTGAACCTGGCCGGGGCCCCCATCATCACCCGGTGGACGCGGAAAAACCTGAACAACATTGTGGAAAGCCGGGTTTCCACCACCGAACAGCTGGTGGACGCCATCGGCAAACTGCGGGACCGCCCCCGGGTACTGGTATCGGCCTCCGCGGTGGGGATTTATCCGGACGGAAAGCGGCAGACCGAATCCAACTTCACCCTGAAACGGGATTTTCTGGGTAACCTGTGTATGGACTGGGAACAGGCGGCCATTGCCGCCAACGGCATGGGGATACGAACCGCGCTGCTGCGGATCGGAATCGTGCTGGGAAAAGGCGGTGGCATGATCGGGAAAATCAAGTGGCCGTTTCTGCTGGGTCTCGGCGGCCGTATCGGATCGGGAACGCAGGGAATGTCCTGGATACATCTGGATGACCTGTGTGCGCTGATCCTGTTTCTGATCGGAAACAACCGGGCGTCCGGCATCTATAACGGCACCGCGCCGGAGCCCATGACCAATGCCCGGTTCACCCGGACGCTGGGGCGCGTGATCCAGCGGCCCACGCTGTTTCCGGTGCCGGAGTTCGCGCTGCGGTTGATCTTCGGCGAAGGTGCGCGGGTGCTGACGTCCGGGCAACTGGTATATCCGGAGCGGGCGCTGCAGGAAGGGTTTGAGTTTCAGTATGGGACGCTGAAATCCGCACTCCAGGAGATCTTCAATAAGACGTGATCTGCTGCAAGCTCGGATCGAACACACGAGACAAGAGTCTCGTCACTGAACGGAACGCTCCCGACCCGTCCGGATGGGAGCATCCACGTGCCGAAAGCGTCCCGTTCATCTGCTGACGCAGGGTTCGATCCTTTAACAACTGAAGCA
>DAINNF010000197.1:0-3497 GCA_036736005.1 Acidobacteriota bacterium | reverse complement strand
CTGACGTCCGAGTTTTCGGTAGCACAAGGCGTACGAAGGCGAAAACGGTAAGCTTCTTCGCTGACGGAGACTGTTTTCGTTCAGGCAAGGCGGAGTGAGGACAAAAAACGGAGCGTACACGGAAACGTACGTGAGTATTTTTGCCCTCACGACAACGCAGCATCAACGGAAACAGGCCCGTCAGACGTTGAAACGGAAGTTGATGATGTCTCCGTCGCGTACTACGTACTCCTTCCCTTCCAGTCGCATCTTCCCTTCATCCTTGCACTTCGCCAGCGTGCCCAGCTCGATGAAGTCGTCGTAATGCACCACTTCCGCCCGGATAAACCCGCGTTCGATATCGGAGTGAACCTCCCCCGCCGCCTTCTGCGCCGGGGTGCCCGTGCGGATGGTCCAGGCCCGGCATTCATCCGATCCCACCGTAAAGAACGACATGTATCCCAGCAGATCATAGGACGACCGCAATACCCGGTCCTTCGCCAGCGTTTCCAGACCCAGGTCCGCCATGAATTCGGCTCGTTCTTCCGCGTCCAGTTGGCTGATTTCCATCTCGATCTGACCGGATACGGCGATACCGTCTACGTCGGCCATATCCGCCGTCGCCGCATGGAATTCCTTCAGCAGGGCCTCCCCGTCATCCCCTTCCCCGGTGTTGAATACCACCAGGATTGGCTTCTGGGTCAGGAACTGAAATCCGCGCACCAGCTTCCGCTGTTCGTTGCCCAGTTTCATTTCCCGGATGGGCTGCATCTCTTCCAGATTGCCCACAATCTTTTTCAGCAGGTCATATTCGGTCCGTTCCGGTGCATTCTTGTTGGTCTGCACCACCTTTTCGATCCGGCCGATCCGGTTTTCCGCGATGGCCTGATCCGACAGCAGGAATTCTTCCATCAGGGCATTGAAATCCCGGATGGGGTCCACCGAGTCGAACGGATGGACCACGTTGGAGTCCTCGAATGCCCGGATCACCACCAGCAGCGCGTCCGTTACCTTGATCTGGTTCAGCAGCGCCGGGTCCATGGAACCCTCTTCCTCCACGCCGGCCACGTCCACGTAGTCGACCGTGGCATTGACCTGTTTCTTGGGTTCAAAGATGGCAGTCAACCGGTCCAACCGCTCATCCGGAACCGCCACCGTCCCCATGTTGACCTCAAGCCGGTTGGCACCGTATCCCGTATGGGCTGTCTGGCCGGTCAGGGCGTTGAACAGGGTGGTTTTCCCACTGGATTTCAATCCGATAATGCCGATTTTCAAAAGATCACTCCGTTTCTACGTGGGCCAGTTGCCGCACCACATCCAGCACGGTCCCGTCCCGCCATTCAATGGCCGCCACAATCCGGTCGGTGGTTTCCGGACGCGGTGCCCGGTTGCCGCCGATCAGTTCGGTTGCCTTGTCATACAGTTCATCCATGGTCACCAGCGGCAGATCGCTGTCCTTAAGCCGGTCCAGCAGGTCTTTCCGTGCTGGATTCACCGCAATCCCGTAATCCGTCACCAGTGCATCGATGACCGACCCCGGCGCCGTGACGGTGACCACGTCATCCACCACAATGGGATGGGTTTTACGGGCAAGTGGCGCGGTGATAATGGTGATCTCCGCGTCCGTCGTATCCTGGAAGCCGCCGATGCCGTGCAGCAGCCAGCCGTCCGAATGGGTGTTGACGTTCACGTTGAAATTCCGGTCGATCTCGGTGGCGCCCAGCACGGACACCTTGACCTTCGGCGCAAAGCATCCCTTGGTGTGATAACAGTATGAGGTGAACGGGTTGGTGTCGATATGCCGGGGGTTCTCCGCCAGTGACCGGATGCCGGCCATGTCGAAGCACTGACCGTCCAGAATATATTTCACCAGTCCTTCGTTCAGCAGGTCCACCAGCAACTGGGTGGAACCGCCCCGGGCAAAGGCCGCCGAGAGGCCCTTTTCCCGCATGTAGTCACCCAGGTATTTGACAAAAGCCAGAGACATGCCGCCGGCCCCAGCCTGGAAACTGAATTCCGGCTGATCGATCAGGCCCACGTCCCGGACCAGTTCAGCGGCCCAGCGGGCGATCTTGAGCCGTTCCGGGTCTTCGGTGATCCGCGTGGTGCCGGAGACAATTTTGTCCGGATCGCCCAGCGAATCAATGGTCACCACATGGTCCACGTTGCCCCCCTGGATCGCCCAGGGATAGCAGGGAAACGGAACCAGGTTGTCGGTTACCACCACCACCTGATCGGCATAGAGCGAATCCGCCAGGGCGAATCCGATGGAACCGAACGCGGACGGCCCGTTGACCCCGTTGGCGTTCCCGTGACTGTCTGCTGACGGGGCCGCGATGAAGGCCAGGTCAATATGCAGGTCGCCGTCCTGAATGGCACGGTAACGTCCGCCGTGAGACCGGAGAATGCCGGTTTTCTGGAATCCACCCACCGTGCACAGCCGGCCGATGGGACCGTTCATGGACCCTTCGATATTTCCGATCACGCCGGATTTGATGTGATCCAGCAGCGGTTCATGGACCGGGAACAGGGCAGACGGCGCCAGTGTGATTCCCTTCACGCCACGCTCGGCCAGCTTGGCCACCACCATGTTGACCAGACGGTCTCCGTTACGCAGATGATGATGGAACGACACGGTCATGCCGTCTTTCAATTTAACCGCGTCCAGCGCCGCGTCGATGGAGTCTTTCAGTTTACCTTCTGTATAATCCGCTCCGGTGGGAATCGGTGGTCCGGCCTTTCGACCGTTCGGACGGTGTTGACCGATGCCCTGAAAAGGCGCGGCCGGTTTACCGTTAATTTCATCCGGTACCAGACGCCCGACTGCATTCTTTACCAGCTTCATGCTTCACCTCAGTCGTATTTCTCTCAGGAAAATGCCTGTTTGATATGCCGTATCTTCCATCCGCAAATGGCAATCACATCAAACCGGTAGCTTGTATGCTCCGGGTTGATCCCTGCCCCGTTCATATATCCCAGCGCGGCCCGTTTCAAATGGCCCTGCTTCCGTTCATCCACGAATTCGTCCGGTCTGCCGAACCGTTCATTGCGCCGGTATTTCACCTCGGCGAACACCAGCATACCGGATTTTCTTGCCACCACATCCAGTTCGCCGCCGGCCGCATGGACATTCCGTCCCAGAATCCGGTAGCCCTTCGCCAGCAGCAACAGGCTGGCAACCGTCTCCGCGACGGCACCTGACCGCATGGCTCAGTGGAGCAGAATGAGCTGCCAGACCAGCAGCAGAACGCTGCCTACGGTCAAAACCAGACCCAGCGGACCGGTGGCTGTCGTGGGCAATGCCAGATCTTCCGGCACGAAACTTTCCTCGCCCATGGATTCGTAGAGAAACGCGAATCCGAGACACATCATCAGTCCAATCGCCGTAAATTTCAACACCAGATCAATCAAATGCATCGCCGAAATCCTCCCCGTCATCATGAATCGCATCGACCGGACAACTCAGCATCGCTTCCCGGACACCCCGCTCAGCGGTTTTTCCGGAAGGCTGCGTCACC
>DAINNF010000196.1:0-3549 GCA_036736005.1 Acidobacteriota bacterium | reverse complement strand
CAGAATCCCGGTGCCCCGCGTATCGGTCATGAATTCGTTCCGGAATCCGATCAGGCCGCGTGCGGGAACTTTGAACTCCAGACGGGTATATCCGTCCACACCGGCCACCATGTTGACCATTTCACCCTTGCGAAGACCCATCTTTTCGATCACCACACCGGCAAATTCCTCGGCCACATCCACAATGGCCAGTTCCACCGGTTCGGTCCGTTTCCCATTCAATTCCCGGTAAATGACACGGGGCTTGGACACCTGAAATTCGTACCCTTCCCGGCGCATGTTTTCGATCAGCACCGCCAGTTGCAGCTCGCCGCGGGCCTTCACGGTAAAGGCCTCGGCGATATCGGTCCGTTCCACCCGGATACTGACATTGGTCTGAATCTCTTTCTGAAGGCGGTCCCAGATATTCCGCGAAGTTACATATTTCCCTTCACGGCCCGCAAAAGGCGAATCATTCACGCTGAAGGTCATGGAGATGGTGGGTTCATCAATCTTGATCAGGGGCAACGGCCTGGGATTCTCGGGATCCGCAACCGTTTCTCCAACGTCCACCTGCTCCATCCCGGCTACGGATACAATATCACCGGCAAACGCCCGGTCAACCGCCTTACGGTTCAATCCGTCGTAGGTAAACACACGGGTGATCCGGTAGGTCAAACGGCTGCCGTCCCGTTTCATCAGCAGGACTTCATCCCCCGTTCCGATGGATCCGTTGACGATTTTGCCGGTTCCGATCTTCCCCAGATAGTTGTCGTATGAAATGGCGGACACCAGCATCTGAAGGGGCTGTTCTTCATCTCCTTCGGCGTCCGGCGCGTACTGCACTATGGCATCCATCAGGGGGCGAAGGTCGGTGCTGTCGTCACCCGGTGACGCGTATGCTATCCCGTCCCGTGCGGACGCATACACCACAGGAAAATCAAGCTGATCGTCGTCTGCATTCAGCTCAATAAACAGGTCCAGCACCATGTCCACCACCTCTTCCGGGCGGCTGTTGGGGCGGTCAATCTTGTTGATCACCACGATCGGTTTCAGGCCCAGTTCCAGGGCATTCTTGAGCACATATTTGGTCTGGGGCATCGGTCCTTCACAGGCATCCACCAGCAGGAGAACGGAATCCACCATTTTGAGGATCCGTTGCACCTCGCCGCCGAAATCGGCGTGTCCGGGCGTATCCACAATATTGATTTTCACGTCTCCCAGTTGGAAGGCCGCGTTTTTCGAAAAGATGGTAATGCCCCGCTCCCGTTCCAGGTCGTTGGAATCCATGACCCGTTCCTGGACCTGCTGATTCTCCCGGAATACGCCGGACTGGGCCAGCATGGCGTCTACCAGCGTTGTCTTTCCATGGTCTACATGGGCGACGATGGCGATATTTTTCATCTGACGCATATTTCACACGCCCCCTTGTTTTAAAATCGGTTTACTGTGTGGTCCGGTGGGAATCGTGAAGAAGCCGGGCCGGAAGGACACAGGCAGCGGGCAGTGTAATGCATGTGGACCAGTAAAATCAACTGAAAAGACACGTTCTTCACCACCGCTTTTGCTTGACGGTGTTTCGTGTACGGTCCTACAATGAACCTGTCATGAACAACCACTTGAAACTGCTGTCGGATACCGAACCGGAAAGCCTTCGCAAAACACTGGCCATTACGTGGAGCGTGCTGCAGGCCGCAATCCGACACTCCCTGCTGCCGGATTTCATCCGACAGGTTCTGAGTGAATTAAGAACCCGTATGGACGCCGATGAACTGCTCATTGTCACCGGCCCGGCAGACAAGCGCAGCTGTTACCATCTCTGGATGAACGGAAACGAGCCTTCCTGGACCACCATGCACAATGCCCCGGCAATCGAACAGTGCGCGGACGCAGAAGTTCTCTTCAAGAAACGGCGTCACAAACTGCAGGACAAACCGGCCGATCCCGACAATCCCCCATACGCCCATTGCGTCCGACTCAAGGCCGGTGAAACGGAGGTGGGGACCCTGATCCTGGCCCGCTCGGTTTCCATGTTCAAGCAGGCGGACCGGACACTGGCCGACATGGTGGGGGACTCCCTGTCCATCGCCATGCTGAATTTTCAGAACCGGACGGCCCTTGCCGAACGGGTGAAAGAACTGACCTGTCTCTATCGCACCGCCCAGATCGCGTCGGTGCGTGAATTCACCGTGGAAGAAGTGTTACAGCAGGTTGTGGAACTGATACCGCCTGCCTGGCATTATCCGGAAATTACCGCCGGACGGATTGAATTTGACAGCAAAATCTTCCAGACTCCCAACTTTACGAACCGCCCGGGCCAACTGACCGCCGACCTGATCGTCAATGGCCGGAAACGGGGCATGATCCACGTCGTTTACCTCAAGAACATGCCCATGCTGGACGAGGGCCCGTTTCTCGCGGAAGAGCGCAACCTCCTCAACACGCTGGCCCAACAGCTCTCCGTTGCCATCGAACGCCGGGAAGCGGAAGCGGAACAGCAGCGCCTCCACAACCAACTCCTCCATGCGGACCGGCTCGCTACCATCGGAAATCTGGCGGCCGGTGTGGCCCATGAATTGAATGAACCACTGGGCAACGTCCTGGGATTCGCCCAGTTGATCAGTCGGGAACCCGATGTACCGGAACAGATTCGCGAAGATATCGGTAAGATCGAATCCGCGGCGCTGCATGGCCGGGAAATCGTGCGGAAACTCATGTTGTTCGCCCGGCAGACTCCACCCCGCAAAGAGCCGGCCAACCTGAACCGCATTATTGAACAGGCACTTTCGCTGATTGAGACCCGTCTGACCCGGGGTCAGGTTCAGGTCAAACTTGATCTGGATGAAGGAATCCCCGAAACCGTTCTGGACGCATCCCAGTTCGTTCAGGTCATGATCAATCTCGTGGTAAACGCAGTTCAGGCCATGCCGGACGGTGGAACCATTCAGATTCAAACCGGTCCCGAAGGGAACCATGCCATTCGCCTGACCGTGTCCGACAACGGAACCGGTATGGAAGAATCGGTCCGGCAACAGGCCTTCCTACCCTTCTTTACCACCAAGGACGTACATGAAGGAACGGGGCTGGGACTGGCCGTCGTACATGGAATTATTACCGCCCATGCGGGGCAGATTGAACTGGAAAGCACACCCGGCAACGGAACCATCTTCCGGATCACCATCCCCGTAACGGAACAGGAGAACCACGCATGATGACGACACCTGCACAAACCACCATTCTCGTGGTGGACGACGCGGAAGCCACCCGTGAAATCATCCGAAGAAATCTGACACGGGCCGACTACCGTGTGGTCACCGCCGGCACCGTGGAAGAGGCCGTTCAGATCCTGCAGGACACCGTTGTTCAACTGGTGATTACCGACCTGAAAATGCCGGGGGCTTCCGGCCTGGAACTGGTGCGACACGTTCGGGAAAACGAGGCGGAAACCGAAGTGATCATGATTACCGGCTATCCTTCCATCGAAGGGGCGGTAACCGCCGTAAAAGTGGGGGCGGACGAGTATCTCACCAAACCGTTTACCGATGAAGAACTGCTGGATGCCGTACAACG
>DAINNF010000195.1:0-3612 GCA_036736005.1 Acidobacteriota bacterium | reverse complement strand
TAGTGAGTCTTTCCGTTCCATGGCGGAGTATGGAGATCTGACCTCATGAACATCCGGATGGAGAATGCTGTTCCCGAAGGATTTCGTCCCCTGAAAGGAGATGCCTCCGGCAGACGATACTTCCGGGGCGACGAGGGGATCTTGGTTGTTTACCCGGAGTCCATGTCTGAGGCGTTTGAAAATTTCTTGTTCTGGCGCGAACGATATCATTCGGTGGGTCTGCCTGTTCCCTCTGTTCTGGAATTGCACCCCGGGAAACACCGGATGCTGATAGAGGACTGGGGAGATTGTGACGGAGTCGCTTATGTTGACGGCCTGGACTCCGGCGGTCGGCGTGAGTTCGTGGAAGCCGTCATGGAGCTTTGCAGAACGGTCCCCCGGATGGCGGATGGTGTGGCGGAATTCCGGCTGCCCCCTGTTCCGGTTGAGGACGAGCTGGCTTTCATGCTGGAACACACGAGTGACACGCTGTTCTCAGGACGGGATCTTCGCTGGCTCGAGGGCCTTTGCAGGGAAATCTGTGAGAAGCTCGATCGGTTACCGGATGAACTGGCACACCGTGATTTTCATCTCCGCAATGTCCTGGTACGGAATCAGCATCTGTGCATTATTGATTTTCAGGACACGCGGCTCGCCCCGACGGGATATGATCTCGCCTCCCTTCTGTTTGACAATTATGCCGACCTTTCCGATCTGGCCCGCGACCTTTTTGATGGTCTCGATGATCCGGCTTTCCGTTGGGTGGCCCTGCAACGTAATTTGAAAGCACTGGGTACCTTCGTTTATTTCGGTTTGAAGAGGGGGAAGAACTGGTTCCGGGAATCCATCCGGCCCGCCATGAACCATGTGCTGGATCATCTGGTTGTTTTGTCCAGGAGCAATGATGCTGATGAGTGGGGGAAATTGGTGCGTTCAGTGGAGCCATTTATTCCGGCAGACGACTGATATCGGCTCCCAGGGCGCGCAGTTTGGCATCAAACTGGTGATATCCCCGATCCAGATGATAGATCCGGTGAACAGTCGTTTCTCCCGAGGCCGCCAGTCCGGCGATAACCAGCGATGCACTGGCCCGAAGATCGGTAGCCATTACTTCCGCTCCCTGCAGCGGTTTTCCTCCCCTGACAATCACACGGTTGCCGTCGATCTGGAGGTTGGCGCCCATTCGATTCAGCTCCTGAACATGCTGAAAGCGGTTCTCGAAAATGGTTTCCTTCACCAGGGAAACACCGTCAGCCAGTGTCATCAATGCCATGAACTGCGCCTGCAAATCGGTGGGAAAGCCGGGGAATGGTGCTGTTTCGATATCGACGGGCTGGATGCCGTTCTTCGCGACAACATGAACGGAACTGTTTTCCACGTTCACCTGGATTCCGGCAGCGGAGAGTTTGTTCAAGGGGTTGCGCAGGTGGGCCGGCCGTACGTTTTCCAGTACAGCATCTCCGCCGGTAGCCGCAATGGCCATCATATAGGTTCCCGCTTCAATCCTGTCCGGAATCACGGTATGGGTGGTGGTATGAAGTCGATCCACTCCTTCGATTGTCAGGGTGCCGGTCCCCGCCCCCTCGATTCTGGCACCCATTCGGATCAGACATTCACATAAGTCCACAACTTCCGGTTCCACAGCGGCGTTGTCAATTGTTGTGGTTCCTTCCGACAGCACGGCGGCCAGTACCGCATTCTCCGTCCCCGTTACCGTTACCCGGTCAAACAGGATGGAACTGCCCGTGAGGCGATCCGCACGGAGAATAGCGAAACCGGACTCGATCCGGTGATCAGCACCCAATCGGTTGAACGCCTTGATATGTTCTCCGATGGGCCTGGACCCGATCGCACACCCGCCCGGAGTGTATACATGGGCCTCTTTGAACCTTCCCAGCAACGGACCCATCAGAAGGACCGAGGCCCGCATTCGTCCGACGATATCATACGGGATTTCATCCGGTCGTACATGGGTGGTATCCAACTTCAGATGTCCGTTCTTACTGTCAAACGAAACAGATGCTCCAAGACGTTCCAATGCCGCCAGCAACGTGCGAACATCCACCACGTCCGGTACATTTTTCAAGACGAGACCTTCTTCCGCCAGGATCGATGCGGCGATGAGGGGAAGGGCGGCGTTTTTTGCTCCGGATACCCGTACCCGGCCGGTCAACCGGTTTCCACCCCGGATACAGAGCTTTTCAGATGAATTCAACGATTCCAATTCTCTCCACCCCTCTCAGATCGGTTGCGATTTCCAGGCGTACGGTTCTGTCTTGTACATGCTGAACCGCACTTCGTACCGCTTTTCCCTGATTATACCCGAACTCGAAAATCAGCAAACCGCCTTTCTTCAGGATTCGGGCGCTGGAGGACAACAATTGATGGATATGGTCCATACCCTCGGTCCCCGAGAAGAGAGCGATGGCCGGTTCGTGGCTCAGTTCCGGTTCCAATTTTGCTGCTTCACCGCAGGCGACATAAGGTGGATTGGCAATGATGATATCCAGTAGTTCCTCACGAAAAGCGTTGAGCATATCTGCGCAAATCCACTGGATGTGCCGGCAGTTCAGATTCCGTCGGTTCGATTCGGCGACGTTCAGGGCTGCCGGGGATATGTCGCTTCCGACGATGGACAAACGCGGGTGCTCAAACGCGGCACTGATCGCCAGACAGCCGGATCCCGTGCAACAGTCCAGCAGGTATCCGTTGCTTTCCTTTGGTATCTTGTCCGCCAGGACTTCCAGAATGCGTTCGGTTTCGGGTCTGGGGATCAGAACATCCGGTGTTACCGCGAATTCATGTTTCCAGAAAGGCCATTTCCCGAGGATGTACTGCAGCGGTTCCCGTTCGACGCGTCTTTCCACCAGATTCATCAATTCAGAAACCTGTTCCCGGGAAATATCGACATTGCCGGCAATCAGTCGCGCAACGGTGGCACCGGTTACATGTTGCAGCAGGGTGATAACAGTGCGTTCGGCGTCCGGAATTTCCGCTTCTTTCAGACGTCGGGTGGCATGGGTTTTTATGCTGGAGAGCGAAGGAAGGGGATCCACGGCATCAACTGCTGTGGGCGGCTTCCCGCATGGCGATAGCCTGGTAATGCGCGGTGAGGGCGTCGATCATGTCGTCCAGTTCGCCATCCAGGAACGTGCTCAGTTGATGGACGGTTCTACCGATCCGGTGGTCCGTAATGCGGCTTTGCGGGAAGTTGTATGTGCGGATCTTCTCGCTCCGGTCACCGCTGCCAACCTGACTCTTGCGGTTTTCAGCGATCTCCGCCTGTTGTTTTGCCTGTTCAATTTCAAGAAGTCGGGCCCGCAGTACCCGCATGGCCTTTTCTTTGTTCTTGATCTGGGATTTTTCGTCCTGGCAGGTCACAACCAGTCCAGTGGGGACATGGGTAATGCGAATTGCGGAATACGTGGTATTAACGCTTTGCCCGCCCGGTCCCGATGAACAGTACCGGTCGACACGCAGGTCCTTTTCGGAGATGTCCAGTTCAACTTCATCCGCTTCCGGCAGGACGGCTACCGTAACGGCGGACGTGTGGATCCGACCGCCGGATTCCGTCTGGGGGACTCGCTGAACCCGGTGGACGCCGCTTTCATACTTCAGGCGGGAGGAGGCACC
>DAINNF010000194.1:0-3628 GCA_036736005.1 Acidobacteriota bacterium | reverse complement strand
GTTACACCCGCCGATTTCATGTCGGTGATGAAGGCACGAAATATGGGCGATCTGCCCGATGTGAGCGGGATCGTGAATGCAGTGCGAAAGGACGGGGATGCGGCGGTGCGACGCTTCACCCGGGAATTTGACAACGTGGACGCGGCCCGGTTTGAAGTGCCCCGTTCGGTGCTGGAAGAAAGTGTCAGCCGGATTTCACCCGGTGTGCTGGGTGCGATGGAAAAGGCGGCGGCCCATATTGACCGTTTTGCCCGGGCCCAGATATCCCAGTTGACCGAGCTTACGGTGGAGACCGCGCCGGGCGTAGTCTGCCGGCAGCGGGTTCGGCCGCTGGAACGGGTGGGGGTCTATGCACCGGGGGGCCGCTATCCGCTGCCTTCCAGTGTGCTGATGGGCGCGGTACCGGCCCGGGCAGCGGGCGTGAAAGAGATTATCCTGTTCACGCCGCCAAAAAACGGTGAGCCGGATCCCGTCATGCTGGCGGCGGCAAGCGTAGCCGGAGTGGACCGGGTGTTTGCCATCGGGGGCGCTCAGGCCATTGCGGCCTGTGCATTCGGGACCGAACAGGTCCCCCGTGTGGACAAGATAGTCGGTCCGGGCAACCGGTATGTGACGGCCGCCAAGCAAATGGTGTTCGGGGACGTCGGTATCGATCTGCCGGCCGGTCCTTCCGAACTGCTGGTGCTGGCGGATGACAGTGCGGACCCGGTTCGGGTAGCCACCGATCTGTTGGCCCAGGCGGAACATGATCCGGACGCGGTGGCCGCGCTGGTGACCACGGATCGACTGCTGGCGGACCGGGTACTGGCCGAAATTGAAGGTCGGACCTGTCTGATGCCTACCGGGGATGTTATCCGGTCTTCACTGGGTAACAACGGGCGTCTGGTGATTGCAGAAACCATGGCGGAAGCGGTTCAGGCGGCAAACGCCATGGCACCGGAGCACCTGTCTCTGGCCGTTCGGAATCCGGAAGCGGTGAGCGAATCACTTTCCGGATTCGGTACGCTTTTTATTGGCGGTATGTCCGCGGTGGCACTGGGGGATTACGTGGCCGGTGTCAATCATATCCTGCCCACCGCTGGAACGGCGCGGTTCACCGGGGGTCTCAGTGCACTGGACTTTGTCCGGTTGCAGACTATACTGGAAGTGGACGAAGACGGGATGAAGCAGGTTGGCTGGGCCGCTGTCCTGTTGGCGGACAGCGAAGGACTATCCGCCCATGCTGATTCGGTTCGGGTCCGACTCAGGAAAGACCGGAACCGGGAAACCTGCAGTTCCCCAGGTTCGTAATTCATGGGGAGATGGTAGAGGGGATTGGTGTGTATGCCGCCCCGGAGAGAATATTGACCGTAAGGAGATGTGCATGAAACGACTGGGCACGACGCTATGTGCGGCACTGCTGTGCGTGGGAGGACTGTTGATTATCGGCTGTGAAACCACAAAGGAACAGAAGACAGAAGCGAAACCGGTTATCAAGGCGCTGGACCGGGCCAATCTGGACGAATCCGTCAAACCGGGAGATGACTTTTACCGGTTTGCCAACGGCACCTGGATGGACAACAATCCGATTCCGGACGAGTATGCCCGCTGGACCGCATTTGACGAACTGCGGGAAAACAACCGGAAGATGCTGAAAAAACTGGTAGACAATATTCTGACCATGGAAGACGCGGCACCCGGTTCCAATGAACAGAAGATCCGCGACCTGTTCCGGTCCGGTATGGATATGGAAAAGCGCACCGCACAGGGTCTGGAACCGTTGAAGCCGTGGCTGGACAAGATTGACGGGCTGGAAAAGTCCGCCGACATTGTACCCGTTGTCGCCTGGCTGAACACCTGGGGCATCCATCCACTGTTCTATGTGTACGGATCGCCGGACGAAAAGAACAGCGAAATGGTCATTGCCCAGATTTCTCAGGGCGGGCTGGGCCTCCCCGATCGGGACTACTATGTGAAAGAAGGGGAGCGGTATGAAGGCATGCGCAAGGCCTATGTAGACCACATTGCCGGCATGTTCCAGCTCATGGGAGATGATGAAGGGACCGCACGGGTCAATGCCGAAACCGTCATGGCATTTGAAACCCGGCTGGCGGAACATTCCATGACCCGGGTGGAACGCCGTGATCCCCACAAGACCTATCACAAAATGTCCCTGGCACAGCTGGCGGATTTGAGTCCGGCTTTCGACTGGCGGGCATTCTGCAGCGAAATCGGCTTGCCGGATCCGGGCGACGTAAACGTGGCTCAACCGGAATTTGTGAAAGAACTGGGGTCCATGATGGTGGACGTTCCGTTGAACGACTGGAAGGCCTATCTGCGGTGGAACCTGATCAATTCCAATGCCAACTACCTGACCCCGGCACTGGAAAAGAAAGACTTTGAATTCTACGGCAGCTTCCTTTCCGGCCGCAAAGCCATGGAAGAAGACTGGAAGCGGATTCTCAGCGTGGTCAGCGGCACCATGGGTGAGGCGCTGGGCCAGAGCTATGTGAAGGCCTACTTCCCGCCCGAAGCCAAGTCCCGTATGCTGGAACTGGTGAACAACCTGAAAGTGGCCCTGGGAGAACGGATCGACAATCTGGTCTGGATGAGCGACGAAACCAAAGCGAAAGCCCGGGAAAAACTGGCAGCCATGACCGTGAAGATCGGCTATCCGAACAAATGGCGCAGCTACGACGGCCTGGACATTTCCGGTGACTCCTACCTGGCCAATGTGATGGCGGCCCGGAACTTCGAGTTTGAATACCGGCTGAACAAAATCAACAAACCGGTCGACCGGGAAGAATGGCACATGTATCCCCAGACCGTGAATGCGTATTACAACCCAAGTAACAACGAGATCGTCTTTCCGGCCGCTATCCTGCAGTTCCCGTTCTTCAACATGGACGCGGATGATGCCGTGAACTACGGTGGTATCGGGGTGGTGATCGGTCATGAGATGACCCACGGTTTCGACGATCAGGGTCGCCAGTATGACAAGAACGGCAACCTGGAAGACTGGTGGACGGAGAAGGACAGCGAAGAATTCAATCGCCGTGCCCAGGTGCTGGTCGACGAATATGACGGCTTTGAAGTGGGCGATGGTGAGCATGTTGACGGTAAACTGACCCTGGGTGAAAACATTGCCGACCTGGGCGGTGTGCTGATTGCCCATCAGGCGTACCTGAACTCACTGGAAGGCAAAGGGGAACCGGCGCCGATTGACGGATTCACCGCCGATCAGCGGTTCTTCCTGGGCTTTGCCCAGATCTGGCGCGGTAATACCCGCCAGAAGGAACTCCTTCGCCTTGTGAAGGAAGACGTCCACTCACCGGCGGAATTCCGGGTCAACGGCCCGCTGCCCAATGTGCAGGCCTTCTATGATGCATTCGGCGTGAAGGAAGGGGATGCGTTGTATGTGGCCCCCGACAAGCGCGCCATCATCTGGTGATGCTGGGTACTTTGTGAGATAAACCGGGCCCGCAATCTGCGGGCCCTTTTTGTCGGCTGGTTCTTGTCGCCCACAGCGTTCCGGTTTTCCTCAATCTACTCATGTACGCCCGGTAAGTTCGCCGCTATCTGATCTTTCTCTTTCCATCCACTCTCCACCATCCACTATTCACCATCCACCGTTCACGCGTCAGGCGCG
>DAINNF010000193.1:0-3642 GCA_036736005.1 Acidobacteriota bacterium | reverse complement strand
TGAAAGCCGTCAAACCGGTTTACTCCGGAAAGGCACTGGCGGCCATGTCATTCAAATCCGAAATCGCTGTGGTGTCTTTGCGGACCAACGTATTCCCGGCAGAAGAAAATGCCGGAGAGCCGGATGTGGTGACGGTTGACGGTTCCCGGTATGAACCCAAAGCTGTGGCGACTGAAACGGAAATGAAGGCGGCGGGCAAGGTGGAATTGAAGGAAGCATCCATCATTGTTTCCGGCGGCCGAGGATTGAAAGGTCCGGAGAATTTCCCGATGTTGCAGGAACTGGCGGACATGCTGGGCGCCGCACTGGGTGCATCCCGTGCTGCGGTTGATGCCGGATGGATCGAACACGCGCACCAGGTCGGACAGACCGGTAAGGTGGTTTCGCCCAAGGTTTATATTGCGTGCGGCATTTCCGGGGCCATCCAGCATCTGGCGGGAATGGGATCCTCCAAGTTTATCATTGCCATCAACAAGGACGAGGATGCGCCGATTTTCAACCTGGCATCGCTGGGTGTGGTCGGAGACCTGTTCAAGGTGGTACCGGCATTGAAGGAAGAGCTGAAGAAACACCTGTAACCGGTGGTTTTCTGAAAAGTGATGTAAGGGGAAGCGAGCGCTTCCCCTTTTTCTATTCCTGGTTTTCCGGTGACGTTTTCAGGGTGATCTGCTTTCCGTTGCTTTCGATGATGCCCTCTTCCTGGAGTTGTCGCAGCATTCGGGAAAAGGTCTCCGGTGTCGTACCCAGCAGTGTGGCCAGCTCACCTTTCGGAACACCCAGTTTGAACGGATTCCCTTTCGTTTCGGCCGTGCGGATAAGATAAGACAGAAACCGTTCTCTGACACCGGCATTGGCCAGTTCTTCCACCCGGTGAACGAAGTACTTCAACCGACCGGCCAGCAATCCGATGAGTTTCATACTGAAATCGGTATGCTCCCGGATCAGAAGCTGCAATCCCCCGGTACTCAGTCCGAGGACTATACATTTCTCCAGTGCGGTCGCGGTGACCGGGTACCGGTTCTTCATGAAGAACAGGATTTCGGCGAACAGTTCCCCCGGCTGTACAAAATGAATGACCGCTTCCTTGCCATCTGCATGGGTACGGGTCAGTTTGATGGCACCGCTGATGAGAAAGTAGACGTGATCTCCGGGGTCATCTTCAAAGAAGAGGATTTCCTTCCGGGCCAGTTCCTTCAAATGGGAGATTTGTTCCAATGGCTGAACCAGTCCGGGTTCCGGCTGGCTTCCCAGAAAATGGAACAGGAAATACCGGATTGCGTCGGCTGTTTGCATGCTCAATCTCCATGCACGGGAGTATCAAAAAAAGGGGGCGTCAGCCCCCATCGCATCAGTTCATCAAATGGCGGCCCTTTGCAAAGGCGGCCACGTTTACATCTACCACCTTGGGAGGCACGGCTTCACGGACAACTTCCAGCCAGGTTTCTTCCGGAATGTCCATCATGGTGGAGAGCACACCCAGCATGATCACGTTGGTGACTTTGGGATTTCCCAGTTCCTTGAGTGATTCGAGGATCCCGAGGATCTGGGCGTTTGGCCGATGTTCTTTCAGTTGCTGTGCGACGTTGTCCGGGTAGACGACCTCTCCGGTATTGCAGATCGGTGGGACCATTTCCATATCCGACGTAACCAGTACGGCGTCCGGTTTCAGGAAGAATTCCCAGCGCAGCGCTTCGACCAGTTCGAAGGAAAGCATGATGTCGGCCTCACCGTCCTCGATGATGGGCGAATACACTTTCTTTCCCACCCGGACATGGGAGGACACGACGCCGCCCCGTTGTGCCATACCGTGTACCTCACTCTTTTTCACGTCCAGCCCGGAACGCCGGAACACTTCGCTCATGACCTCGGCGGCCAGCAGAATTCCCTGCCCACCGACACCAACCAGAATGATGTTCTTGGTATCCATGTTATTCCCCCTTCCGGGCGATAGGCCGGATTGCATCGAATTTGCACATCTGAATACACAGACCGCATCCGGTACAGAGATCAGTGTTGATCTGCCACTTGAACCGTCCCTTTTCCGTTTTCAATTTGGTCCGGGTAATGGCCTGGCAGTTAATCCGGGAGCACATGCTGCATCCCACACAGTTGTCCAGATGGGTGAAGAAAACTTCCCGCTTGATTTTGCGCGGATACAACACGCAGGGTGCCTGGCTGATGATCACCGACAGATGGTCTGCCGCCAGTTCCCGTTTGACCACTTCCTGTGTCTGTTCCATGTCGGTGGGGTCAACCACGTATACATGCTCCACGCCCAGCGCACGCGTTGCAATTTCATAGTCGATGGTCTTGGCTTCCTGTCGCTTGATATTCATACCGGAACGGGGATCGGGTTGTCCGCCTGTCATGGCGGTGATGCTGTTGTCCGAAATAACAACCGTGATGCGGCTGTCATTCATGACCGCTTCCACAATACCCGTGAGGCCGGAATGGGCGAAGGTTGAATCACCGATTACGGCAGCAATGCCCTGGCCGGATCCCTGCGCTTTCTCAATCCCGATTGCGGTTCCGATAGACGCGCCCATACATACACAGGTGTCCATCGAATCAAACGGGGGAATGGCCGCCAGGGTATAACAACCGATGTCACCCGTGATCACATCCGGTTTCGCTTTTTTCAGTGCGAAGAAAATTCCCAGGTGCGGGCATCCCGGACAAAACACCGGTGGTCTGGAAACGGCATCTGCGGGTTGAATTTCCCGACGTTCAGATTTGGGTATAACGCCGGCATCTTCCAGTGCGTGACGGACAATCCCGGGATTCAACTCGCCGATTCCGGGAATGATGTTGCGACCTTCCACTTCGATCCCGGCCGCTTTGATCTGGTCTTCAATGAAGGGGTCCAGTTCTTCCACCACGATAACCCGATCGAATTTATTCACGAATGTCCGGATCTTTTCCATGGGAAGCGGGAAGGGCATGCCGATCTTCAGAACCGGGACATCCGGCAACACGTCTTTCAGGTGCATATAACCGATCCCGGAAGCAATGAACCCGACGGATCCGGTGCCGGCTTCCTCAAAGTTCAGATCGGTGGTTTCCGCAAATGCCTCCAGTCGTCGTAACCGCTCTTCCGCTTTGACCCGGAGTTTGCGGGCGTTCATGGGCAGTGCCACCATTTTGTGGAAGTTCTTTTCAAAACCGGTTACCGTGCGTTCCATTGGGTCGCCCAGTTCCACGATTCCTTTACCGTGGGATGTGCGGGTGGTAGTCCGCAGCATAACCGGTGCATCGAATTCTTCCGAGATTTCAAACCCGATGCGGACAAAATCCTTGGCTTCCTGGGAATCGGCCGGGTCCAGAACAGGGATCTTGGCAAACTTGGCCAGATTCCGGTTGTCCTGTTCGTTCTGGGAAGAGTGCATGCCCGGATCGTCGGCGGACACCAGGATAAATCCACCCTTCACACCGATGAAAGCAAATGTCATCAGCGGGTCGGCGGCCACGTTCACGCCCACATGTTTCATGGCACACAGCGAACGGGCGCCCGCCAGTGAAGCACCGATGGCAACTTCCATGGCCACCTTCTCGTTCGGGGACCACTGACTCTTGATTTCGTCGTACTGTGCGACATTTTCCAGGATCTCGGTACTGGGTGTACCGGGATAGGCTGCCGCAAAT
>DAINNF010000192.1:0-3740 GCA_036736005.1 Acidobacteriota bacterium | reverse complement strand
CAATCAGGGGCAGGTCAGATCGATACCCCCATCCTGTGGATTGTAACGAAAGTAGGAGAGTCCCATGGCTTCGATGGCCTGGATGACTGGACAATCGTCGGTACCGAAGAGGTTGCCTTCACACCGATAGTCGTTGATGGCATCACACCCGGTGACATCCGGAATATCCACCAGTTCGCAGTTAAAACAGTACAACGTGTCCAGATTGTCCAGCCCGGACAGATCGGGCATCACGGTGATGCTGTTATTTTGCACATACAGCCTTTCCAGCGTTGTCAGCCCGGCCACATCTGAAAAATCCGTGATGGATGTGCTGTTGGCGTACAGAGTCTTGAGCTTGGTCAAAGACGCCAGACCGGGGATGCTGCTGATGGGATTGTACGTTATGTAGATGTACTGCAGTTCGGTGAGTCCGGAAAGATCGGGTAGTGTGGTGATGTTGTTTCCGGAACAGGCGAAATTGTAGAGTTTGGTCAACCCCGCTATACCCGAAATATCAGTCAGCAGGTTGTAGTCGCAACGGAAATTATCCAGGTTGGTCATGGAAGCGAGGCCCGGTATTTCGGTCAGTTGATTGCTTCCGCAATGCAGCAGTTTCAGATCGGGAAACAGTGTGGAAAGGTCGGGCAGCGTAGTCAGCTCATTGTCGGTAACATACAGACTCAACAGGCCCGTGGAACCGCTCAGATCGGGCAATTCACTGAACATGTTCCCCGACAGGGTAATGTGCTGCAGCGTTGTCAGTGTGTTGATGCCCGGTATTGAAGTCAGATGGTTGTAACTGACGTCAAAGTTCCTCAAATCAATAAGACCCGACACATCCGGAAATTCGTTCAGATTGTTATCGCTTGTGTAGAAATATCGAAGAGAAGCGAGCGCTGACAGTGAAGGTAACTGGGAAATGCTGTTTACATTGATGTTCAACAGGTTCAGGTTGGTTTGTGCATCCAATGGGGGTAACGTAACCAGATAGTTGTAATCTGCGTAGAGTGTGCCGAGACTGGTCAATGCATCCAGATCAGGTAGCCAGCTCAGCTGTTCATCTCCGCAATCCAGGAGAAGGAGATTGGTGAATTTTTCGATCCCGGTCAGGTCGCGAATCTGCCCACGTGCAGCGTATGTGCCGGGGGTTTCGATTTCTGTTACGGCAGCGGCTTCCGCAGCATCGATGTAGCCGTTTTCATCGGTGTCGAAATGCTCCAGGACAAATGCTTTGAACGACGGGTCGGGAAAATTGGGGTCCACCCTGTCTTTCGCGGACAGGAAGAACACGTGGCGGTCCTGTTCATTATTTCCGGTAATGGACAGGGGAGCCGGAACAGCTGCGGAACTGCGGATCACCACCATGTCCAGGTCATCGTAGGCCACGGCCTTCCCCTTCGTGGACAGGTTGTCCCAGAAGTCACCGGCCAGCCCTACCGTCTTGGTATGTGGTTGAAGCAATTTGGTGCCGATATTCAGGAGCTCGCCGTCCTTGTATGCGTCGACCGCGACAGTAATGGGATCCGGTGTGGGATTGCAGATAGCCAGGCCGAACCAGTCGAAGCAGTCATGGATGGAATTGGGAATAAACCACTGCGTAGACTCGTTTTCGTTCAGAAAAAACTCGCACAACGATTCGGAGTCTCCATATCGATAGGTCAACTTGACGCTGACGTCATCCTCGGTCACCAACTGGGCAATGCCCTCGTAAACGAAATCAGTTCCCGCAGCCAGGTGCAGTGTACCGTTGGGTTCAACACCGAATGCCGTACCGCTGACATCTTCCGTTCCGTCCGGGCTCCACGACCAGAGTGTGACGGTGGCGTCCGTGTCCTTGTTGTTGTATACCGTTACCGCAGTTGTCCAGTTGTTTTCGGCCACATGGGGAATGGTATATGTCCGGGTCTCCGGCGGCACCGTTTCCCGTTCAAACTGGGCCAGGAAGAACACATGGCGGTTCTGTTCCCCATTGCCGGTGATGGAAAGGGGTGCGGGAATAGGGGTGTCGCTTTCGATGGTCACCAGGTCCACGTCCGCATAGTTCACGCCGCTCCAGAAACCGGAGGAGACATCAACGGATTTCATATGCGAATCAACCGCTATGGTTGCGGTGTCGACAACGGCCCCGTTTTTCCAGGCGGTGAGGGTAACATTGGCGGTTGAGCCGGAGAAATTTCCGATCGCCATGCCGAACCAGTCAAAGTGTGCCTGGTAGGGATTGGGGAGCATCCAGCCCGATGCGGGTTCACTGTCCGGGATAAAGAACTCGCACAGGGACTCGGATTCTCCAAACCGATATGCCAGTTTGACGTTCAGTTGCACATCCAGTGCGGTATCAACCCGGGCCATTCCCAGATAACCGAAATCACTGTTGTCCAGTGTAACGAAACTGTTTGCCGGTACCTGAATGCCGTGTGTGACAGTCTCGGAACCGGAATCGTCCCACCGGTACAGGCTGAAGGTTTGGGCTGTGGGGCAGTCGTTGTATACCGTAATCGAGGTGGTCCACCCTTCTTCGGCGACATGGTCGATATAGTGGGTGCCGGCCTGCAGGCCGAGTGTGGCAATGATCGTGATGGTGAAGATGACAATTCGTTTCATTGGATTTGATCCTCCTGTTCGTTCTTGAATCCAGGAAAAAGAGAGGGAACCGTGCCCCTCTCTGATCGTTTCACATTTCTTCAGTCGCAAGTCAGTGTTGACCCGTCATGCTGGGGATTGTAGGTGAAGCTGACCGTTCCCATTGCCTCGATTGCCTGAATCATCGGGCAATCGTCCGGTCCGAAGTTGTTCCAGGCGGCACCGAAATACTGCAGCGAAGAACAGTCGGTAACGTCCGGTACGTCGTCCAGCTGGCAGAAGGTAATGTACAGTCGCGTCAGGGATGTCCAGCCGGTGAAATCCGGAAGAGTGATTCCTACACATCCATTGCAACTGAGCCTTGCAAAGTCCGTTTTGCCGTTCAGGGCAGTCAGATCCGTCATGTTGGAGTAATCGCAGTAAAAAAGTCGCAGACTGTCCATTTCACCCAATCCCGGCACGTCAGCGATATTTGTATACTGAATGCTGAACTGGACCATGTTGTCCAGGGCGGACAGGTTTTCCAGGGAGGTGAGCGGATTCTTGCTCAGATCCATGAGGTACATATTGGTCAAGCCGGACAATCCGCTGATGGAGTGAATGTTGTTATCAAACACGACCAGATATGCCAGTTGGGTGTAGGGAGAGAGGTCGGGTAGTTCAGAGATGTTGTTTTCATCACATGACAGATCGGAAAGTTGGGTCATGGCCGAAATGTCGGGCAATTCATCGAAGTTGTTTCTTCCAATTGAAAAAACAGTCATCTCTGTCATCCCCCCGGTTCCGGTAAGTTCGGACATGTGGTTGTCATACAACTCAATGCGCGTCATCTGGTTCAAGCCCGTCATATCCGGAATGGATGTCAGTTGATTAAGTTTGAGGTCCAAACGTTGGAGGTTGGTCAGGGGTGCCAGCGGAGGGATTTCAGTCAGATTATTGTATGAACAGATGATCCACTCCAGGTTGGTGAGGGAGGTCCAGTCCGGTAACATGACCAGATAATTGTGGTTGGCATTCAGGTTCTCCAGAAGCGGAAATCCTGAAACTTCGGGAATCCAACTCAACTGTTCCCACTCGACAACCAGTTCTTCCAGGTTATGGAAGATTTCCACTCCGGTGATGTCTTTGATGTTGCCCCGGTTGTTCCAGGTGCCCGGTGTATCGATTCGATAGACGGC
>DAINNF010000191.1:0-3746 GCA_036736005.1 Acidobacteriota bacterium | reverse complement strand
CCTCCATCCAGATGTTCATGAGGTCAGATCTCCATACTCCGCCATGGAACGGAAAGACTCACTACTGAAAATGATGTGGTCCCTGAGCACCATGTCCAGCATGTTCGTGGCCGATTTCAGCCGCTCCGTCAGCCGGCGGTCTTCCGGGCTGGGAGTCAATTCACCGGAGGGATGATTGTGGGCAACAATCAGGTCGGAGGCATTCAATCGAAGAGCCTCTTTCATGATTTCTGAGACAAACACCGGAGCCGAACTGTGGTTGCCACGGAACATGGTTTCAAACTTCAACAGAGAACCCTGCGGATTCAGAAAGAACACACAGAACCGTTCGCTTCCATCATGCCGGATATGGTGTCGCAGATACTGGAAAACTTCTTCCGGCGATTGAAACCAGCTGTCGTTCCGCTTCAGTTTCTGCTGAAAATACCGCCGGGACAGTTCCATCACCGCAGCCAGGGCGGTCGCCTTGGCCTGCCCCACACCACGGATGCCCATCAGTTCCTGAACGTTCATGTCAAACAGTCCACACAGCCCTTCGCGCAGATCCAGAATATCCTGAGCCAGGTCTACAACCGTCCGGTCCGACACACCCGTTCGCAACAGAATCGCCACCAGTTCCGCGTCAGACAGCGCGGCGGCTCCATGATGCAACAGTCTTTCCCTGGGTTTCATCCTCGAATCTCCCCCTTAATTTCCTCATTCTCCGGAACCGATACATTCATCAGTACACTGTCTTCAACCCGGGCTCCCACTTCAATCCGACATCCCGGATATACCACCGATGAGACCAAATGGGCGGACGGGTGGACCACGCTGTCCGGGTACACCACGGTATCCTTTCCGCAAACCGCCTGATGTGCCGCGATCAATCCCTCTCTGGTCCCGGCATCAAACCACGGACCTTGATGAACAACGGCCCCCAGACGTCCAAGAGTCGCAAGACGACGGAAAACCGGGACGATATCCGGCGTTTCAATCAACGGCAGCACCTCCGGTGAAACCATATACATGCCGGTGAACATATAGGGCCCTTCCCCGATTTCCACAATCCGATGACCCTCAAGAGAAATACCCGTAGCCACAGCATTTCCCCGGAGACGTAAAACCAGGGTAGCGACCACATCCTGTTGCAGGTGAAACGGCACGAGCGTATCCATCGTTTCACACCCGTCTGTCCAAATCGCGTCACAGTTGGCCACCAGCAACGGCCGGTCAAAGAAATCTCCCAGGTTGAGCAGATAGCCGCCCGTGCCCAGAATTTCCGGTTCACAAAACAGAGCCAACCCTGACCGTTTCGCATACGCTTCGATCTGGTCTCTGTGATGATGCGCATTGATTCCAACCGACGGTATTCCGGTCCGTCTGAACATGGACAGGGCACCATCTGAAAGCACTCCATCCATAAACGGAATCAGCGCTTTGGGAATTCGTTTTGTCAGGGGAAGAAGCCGGGTGCCGAAACCCGCCGCAAGGATGAATCCTCGTATGCCCCTGTAAGCGGAGTCAGATTTCGACGACATCATCATCGGAAAGAACGGTCAGCGACAGTCCTTCTATTTCCCGACGGATCTGTTCTGCAAACTGCGGTTTCAAATGATAAATCAGGACGCGACAATCCCGGTCGATCTTGTCCAGCTCCGCTTTCAGCGACGCGCCCGAGAGGTGAAGGCTGCGAACCGCCAGATCTTCCATGTCTGCCGGAAACGAACATTCCGTGATGACCGCATCAACGCCATCGCTCCGGTTTACATACTCCCAGATACCATTGGTGGCACCCGTGTCAGAGGTGTAAACCATGCCCTTCCCATTCTTCTCGACGTGGCATCCGGCAGAGCCTTCAATATGGTTCACCGGCAACAATGTCACGGTATAGTCACCGATGCTCTCCGGTTCTCCATAGTCCATCTCGATAAAGCGAAGTGCCGGTGACTCAACCGACGGAATCCGGGTGAAATCCGGCCATATAATCCCATTGAAGATACTTTCTCTCAGAAAACGGATCGTTGGGCCGGTGGCATAAACTGTAAGTGTACGACCGTACATCCCCATATTATCAACCAGAAGCGGCAATTCTCCCACATGGTCCATGTGAACATGCGATATGAGAACGTGTTCAATTTTCAGTTGTTCTTCAAGTGACAGTCCGGTACACACGGACCCTGCATCAACACATAACGTACCATCAATAAGAAAAGTGGTCAGCCGATTGGTCAGCGTTTTGCCTCCGGATGTCCCAACCGCCCTAATTTTCACGTTCCACCTCTGACATCACACGGACAAAAGACTGGACGATATCGGGGTCAAACTGCGTTCCGCTGTTTGCTTCCAATTCGGCCAATGCCGTATCCCTGTCCATTCCTTTTCGATACGGACGGTCGGTGGTAATGGCGTCATACGTGTCCGCCACCGCAATAATCCTCGCAAACAGCGGAATCTCGTCGCCTTTCAAACCGTAAGGATATCCGGTACCATCCAGTTTTTCATGATGATACAGAATTCCATCGATGACCTTTTCCAGAGAGCGGATTTTTTCGACGATTTCCGCGCCAAAGATGGTGTGTTTCTTCATCCGTTCGAATTCGTCCTTTTCCAGCGGCCCTTCCTTGTTCAATATCTTGTCCCGAACCCCGATTTTGCCGATGTCGTGCAGAATACCGGAAAGTGCCAGCCATTTCCGTTCCGAGGCCGGCATCCCCATGTCATCCGCAATCATCAAAGCATAGTCGGTAACACGCCGCGTGTGGCCTGCCGTGTAAGGATCGCGCTTTTCGATCGCATCGGCAAGTGCCATCGACGTTTCCATGAACGTCTCTTCCAGATCCCGGAAAAGCTTGGCGTTCACCAGTGCAGTGGCAATTGGAATGGCCATCATCCGGGACCAATGAAGATCCCGGTCGTCAAAGGCCTTTCCTCCGCGCTTGTTAATCATCTGAACCACGCCGACTACCTGTTCACGGAACAGAAGGGGAACAGACAAAATGGACCGCGTCTGAAAATGGGTCTTCTGATCCACTTTCACCGACCATAACGCTGACTGTTCGACATCTTCTATCATAACGGGTTCCCCGGTGGCGGCGGTGTGACCCACAACACCTTCTCCCACTTTCAACCGGATTTCACTGAGCTTGTCCCGACTCTCCCCGCGGATCACCCGAAAGAACAACTCGCCCTTTCGTTCATCCAATTCCCAGATGGAACTTCGCTCCGCTCCGATCACATCTTCCAGATACGTCATCGCGTTGGTCAGGATATAATCCAGCTCCAGAGATGCGTTCAGCTTCTCCCAGATGTCCAGCAATGTTTCATGAAATCGGATCGGCGATTCAGTCGACATAATCCCGGTACCAGCCCGGCAATGCGCCGCTGCGACGGGCTTCCTCTTTCAAGTCCTGCTTCTCCCTGCGCAACCGGCTCAATTGGTCCTCCAGATTCTGTTTCTTCTTTTCCAGTTCCTGGATCTCACCGATCAATCGGCGTCGATATACCTCATCGTCCGTCTGGATCCGCTCACTGCTCAGTCGGTTGATTTCCAGTTGGAGATCCGCGAGCGCCGTCTCGGTCTGCTGCGTCATCTTTCTGTTGTTCTCGAATTTGGACCGCCAATACGACTCCCCTCTTCCCGCATCATCAACTTGACCCGAATCCTGGCGGGGCAATCCCTGTTCCACACCGGTATCCACATTTCTTCTGGCTTCCATTTCCCCGGCTTCCCTGGAGGGGGCGGACGATTCCGGTTTCTCATCACG
>DAINNF010000190.1:0-3781 GCA_036736005.1 Acidobacteriota bacterium | reverse complement strand
TGCATCTGCATTTTCGGGATTGTGTTCGGCACGTTCTGGCTGGGTCCGTGGATCACGGAAATGGCCCATGTGGCACAGAACAAGGGAATGCAGGCGCTGACCGACCCGGTTTATATGCAGAACCGCGGGAATCTGATGATCTTCGGCACGTTCCAGGCGTGCACGGTGATCTTCGCCATGGTCATCTCCACCCTGAAACCGTGGAAGAAAAAGACAACGTAGGTCAGGCCGGGTTCCTTTCCTTCGGGAGGTACAAGTGAAGCGTACGCAAATGGTGACCGTTCGGGAACATGTGGATTTGCGATATGACGCATTCGGCGATGCCCGACATCCCTTGCTGTTGTTGATATCCGGAGCGGGAGCTCCCGCGGCTTTCTGGCCCGATATATTCTGCGAGAAGCTGGCCGGAAGCGGGTTGTTTGTGATGCGCTACGACCATCGGGACACTGGCTCATCCACCCATTTCGATCAGCCGTACGATATCGAAGCGCTGTTTCAGGACATGATGGCCCTGCTTGGACGGTTTGACAATGCAACTGTTCATCTGGCGGGCCATTCCATGGGCGGTTACCTGGCTCAGATGGCGATAACGCGGTTTTCGGCCCGGTTTGCGTCGGTAACGTCGATTTCGGCCGGTCCCACCGTTTCGCCGGAACGAATTCGCGCGCTGGGTATAAGTACGGTGGCGGATGAAACGTGGGGCGTGCTGATGGAAAACCAGCCGCATGGCGTGTTTGATACGGATCTGCCCGGCTGGCTGAAGACATGGCGATTCCTGAATGGGAAGCGGCCGTTTGACGCGGATATGGCAACTTTGTATACGCGTGAGTTGTACGAAGGGGACGAGCGGAACGCGCAGGTGGCGGTCAACCATGTGCATGCCATGACAACGGTTCCCGATTCGCTGATGGACGACCTGCAGGGAGCGACGTGCCCGTTCACGGTCATTCACGGTACGGATGATCCGCTGGTTCCGTTTGACAATGGGGAAGCATCGGCCCGTCTGGTTTCGGGCAGCCGTCTGGTGCCGTTGAATGGTGCCGGACACATGTTCTTTGACCCTGACACGTGGGATGAGATTGCGGCAGCGCTGCTCTCCCAGGTGGGTGTTTCATCGACAGACTGATTTGATCATAGCGTAAGTGTAAGCTTAAGTATGAGTTTGATCGTGAGATTGAGATTGAGATTGAAGAACAGATCGGAGATCTAACGTCCGCTCCAACTCCAACTCAATCTAAAACTGAAATTCAAACTAAAACTCAATCTATTGCCTTCCGAAGAGTTTTACCTTGCCTTTGCCTTTCTTCACACCGTCTGTGTCGTACCAGAACACGACTTTGTCAATTTTGCGGTTCTTGCCCGGAAGATCGATTATGCGGGTCTGTTCTCCGGCCTTGATGAAGGTTTTCAGGCTGACATCGAAGACTTCACCGTTGGCAAAATAGACCTTCACATCGTGGAAATTGACCCCTGAACGTCTGACGCGGAACCGGATCTTGGTAAACGTACCTTTTTCAGCGCCTACGTGGATGGTATCTTTCTCGATCAGACGGTCCACTGCGCGTTCACCCAGCAGAATCCATTGGCCGGCCATTGCCAGGCTGCTGGAAAGGGCAACAATAACCAGAACTATGGGAATGCGTCGAAGCAGTCTCATTTGCTCCTCCTATCGATTTTGAAAAGGGAATTACCGATTCAGTTTAGAGGGATAACAGTACGGTGTCAATTTGAATAGCGATTGCGGGGTTTGAAGATCAATGGTTCCGCATTTGACCTTCAGTGCCTGCGCGTGATGATATATACTCATAGCATCGTCATAAAGCGAAAAATCTGAGTGTCAGTTTCTGGGGGTTTCTTTGGATAAACGAAGCGTTTCTATAGCTTTACTTGCTCTGTCTTTGTTGTGCCTGGCAGGGTCCATTGTTTATTTCACTGTCACAGTCAGTAGAATCAACAAGGATCTGCCTGAACATCTTGAGAACATTGAGAGCATCACGGAAAATATGGACTCGGTCCTGGACAAGGTGGACGGATTACGGGAGCTGATCCCGGAAATTACCCGTGAAAGCGAGGAAATCAGAAAACAGGTGCCGCTGATCCTGGATGAGATGTCAGCGCTCAGAAAGCAGATACCAGCCGTTCTGGTGGAAATGAAGGAAACCCGGGAGCAGATGCCGTCCATTCTTGCGGAATCCGAGAAAATACGGAAACTGATTCCATCTGTACTGGATGAAGTGAAGAACACGCGGGAAGCCATCCCCCCAATCCTGTTTCGGGTGGACAAGGTATCCGAACAGGTTCCTTTGATTCTGGATGAGGTTGAAAGCACCCGCGAGGCCATACCGCCAATCCTGGCCCGGGCAGACAAGATAACAGAACAGATCCCTTCGTTGTTGGATGAGGCGGAGAAGACGCGGGAAACCGTGCCGGAGATTCTCGCAGGAATTGAGAAGATCAGTGAACGGGTTCCGGGCGTGTTGGATGAGGTGCAAAAAACCCGGGAAGCAATGCCGTCCATGTTGACTCAGGCGGAGAAAATTCTGACCGATGCACGGGGCTTCGGACAACAGACCAGTGAAGGGGCTGTTACCGGCCTCATTACCGGAGCTTTGAAAGCTCCTTTCAAGGTGGTGGGAAGTATCGGTAAGACACTGTTTGGTGTATCCGGCAGGAACAAAGACATCGTGAAGGCTGACGATATTGAACGGATCAAGAAAGCCATGAATGAGGTGCTTGTATCGGGCAAGATCGATCAGGTGGTGGAGTGGAACAACGAACGAACCGGGAATCGAGGCACGGTCAAATTAATCAGCACCACAGTTGTTGAGAACCGCGTGTGTTGCATTTTGCATTTTGAAGTCATTCCGGCCAGGGCCAAACGTATCAACAAAGATGTTACGTTTTGTAGAAACGACAATAAGGGCTGGTCGGCCGTCGAAGAGTAATCGAATCTCTGAAATGCCTGGAAGATTATTGATCCATGGGCCAAAGGAGTTGAATATGTTCTTGTCAAGTCTAATACGTTGGGTTTTTGTATTGTTTTTTGTATTTTGTGTAGGAACGTTTCATCAGGCAAAGGCCCAGTCAAGAGAGTTCCTGAGTGCAGAGGCGTCGGACCCGAAAGTTCTGGGTTGGATGCAGGGGTTTCCGCCGCCGCCTGAAAAACTGATCATGATGTCTGCCAAACCGGATTATTTCAGTTTTCCCAAATTGAGATGGACGGTTTGTCATATTCGTGAACTGATGCCCACGAAGGTTGTGAGCCGGGGGATCGGTGCCCCTGTTCCGTTATCCTGCGCATTGGATGCGAATATCGATTCGATTCTGTTCAAACCGATGAATAAAGAAGAATCAATAACTTGGGCGGCTTCTCTGCGGGCCAACTACACGGACGGGATCCTGGTGCTACACAAGGGTCGGATCGTATATGAAAAGTACTTTGGTGAATTGGAGGAAACAGGTAAGCATGCTGCGATGTCCATGACAAAGTCCTTGACCGGACTTCTGGCCGAGATTCTGGTGGCGGAAGGGACGCTTGATGAATCCGCCAAGGTATCCTCCATCGTGCCCGAGTTGTCTGAGAGCGCATTCGGCAGCGCAACTGTTCGGCAGGTAATGGATATGACAACGGCGCTGGATTACAGTGAAGACTATGCGGATCCCAAGGCCGACATCTGGCTGTATTCTGCAGCCGCCAATCCCCTGCCCAAACCGGAAGGCTACAAGGGTCCGGTGGGTTATTTTGAGTATCTCCAGACGGTCCGTAAGAAGGGCGACCATG
>DAINNF010000189.1:1677-3825 GCA_036736005.1 Acidobacteriota bacterium | reverse complement strand
TTCAGCACACCTTCCTGTGGTAATTCCACCGTAGCCTCCCCCGGCTGACCGGCTTTTACGACGATGTTCCGGGCCCACCGCTCGGGCTTGTTCAGGACGCTCCGGTCCTGAAAATATACGTCATACGTGCCTTCCAAAACCTTCTGGACAGTTGTGCCGTCCGCTTCCGTGTAACGGGAATACAGGCTGTTCTTTTCGCCGGACTTGTATATCCGGTACAACGCTCTGAACGGTTTGCCCGCTTTCAGGGCCTGCATCCGCAGTTCCCCTTCCCGTGCAAATTCAAGGCTCCGTTGAACCGTTTCTCCGGCTTTTACATGTACACCGTTGATTTTCATGGTCGGTTTCTGCGGCACGGACAGATCCTTTGCGGTGACATCGTAGTTTCCGGGTGGAATCTTCCCTGTATAGGGTTCCTGGACCGTACTGTATCCCGATGCGACACCATTTCCGTCAGATGAACGGGATATGCTCACAAAAGCCTGAAACAGTTGGCCGCCCTTTGTCGGTGAGATTTCGAGCGCGCCGAAATTCTGGGACTCCATCACTACGTGGCGGGCAGCCAGTTTCAGTTCATCGGCATTCCCGGCGGCATAGTAGGCACCGCCGCCCGCCCGGGCCATGCAGTCCAGTTGTTCCGTTTCTTCATCCGCAACATCGAAACCGATCACATAGAGTCTGAAATGGTTGTTGGCTTCCTTCAACGAACGCACAACGCCGCAGGGATCATCGTCGCAGGTTTCCTTGCCGTCGCTGACCAGAACCACAATCACGTCGCCTTCCTGATTCTTGAGCCGCGTTACCGTCTGTTTCAACGATAACGCCATGGGGGTTTTCCCCTTTGGCTGGATACCCTTGATTGTTTTGATCAGCGCGTCCTTGTCAAGTTTCGAGAGTTTCACCAACTCCTCAACATCCGTGCAGTCCCCCTTGCGTCGATGGCCGTAGGCCACAAGCCCAACCTCCATCGTGTCCGGCAACCCGTTGATCAGTTCTTCCATCACATCTCTGGCAATGGCAATTTTGCTCTTGCCGTCGATTTTCCCCCACATGGACCCCGAAGCATCCAGAATGAACGTCACATTGGATTGTTGCGCCGGCAGAATAGAAGGGGAAAAAAGGACCAGGCACAAGAACATCATCCATGAGCGGAGTTTCTTCATGCTCCCTGTCTTATGCATACGGCCTCCTTTTCGCGCGTGTACTTCTATTGTATCGAAAATCTTCACCCCGCATCAAGCTGAACGCTGGCGTAGCGGGTTGGGATTGGGAGTTGGAGCAGGGGAAGAAAGAACCACATATTCCCCTTCTGCACTCCCACTCCCACTTCTACTCCTCCTTCTACCCCACCGACACGACTGGCGAGTGATTTTCGCCTGAGACAAGGCGGCATCCGTCGAGGTGACGGAGCGTACACGGAACAACGGCGATGGATTTTTTGCTCCCGCAAGGCACGTGAGGACGAGCAAACGGAGCGTACACGAAAACGTACGTGAGTATTGCGAGATCGAACGTAACGCAGCGGGAGCGAAAAAGACAAGCCGCACCCGCACAAACAAAATGAGTTACAATGACCGTATGATTCCACCTAAATTCGCGGCAGATGTTATGCTCGGCAAACTCGCCAAATGGCTCCGCCTCATGGGCTTCGATACCTTCTACTCCAACACCGCCGAAGACGACTTCCTCGTCGACCTCTGCCGATCCGACGACCGCATTCTTCTCACCCGCGACGGCCCACTCCACGACCGCATCGCCCACCGGTGCTACTTCGTCAAGTCCATCTTCGTCGCCGAACAGCTGGACGAACTGACCGAACGGTTTCAGCTCCATCGCTACACACTGGAACCCCGCTGCGCGGTCTGCAACGGCACCCTGTCTGAAATCCCGAAGGAAGGTCTGGCGGACGAAGCTCCGCCCTACGTGTTCAAGACCGTGGATGAATTCTATCGGTGTTCCGGCTGCGGCAAGCTCTACTGGGAAGGAACCCATGTCCCCCGGATCCGTACCGTCATCGAAAAAGCCCACGAAAACGGGCGTTCCGGAGATTGTTGAGCCGGAATCACCGCTGAGGTCGCAAAGAAGAATGACGCTGTTCAGTGTTCAGTGTTCAGTGTTCAGTGTTCAGTAATGCATAATAAATCGTGT
>DAINNF010000189.1:0-1577 GCA_036736005.1 Acidobacteriota bacterium | reverse complement strand
TGTTCAGTGTTCAGTGTTCAGTGTTCAGTGTTCAGTAATGCATAATAAATCGTGTGAGTTGAAACCCGAATAGAGTCTGTTCAAACCCGCGATCCTCACGGACCACATCTCCTCTTGCTGTAAACTGTACACTGAAAACTGGTAGCTTATTCTCCCGGCATCATATCGTCCATGACGGCGCCGGGGTCCGGCTGGGGCTCATCTCCCTGCATGATTTTTCGGATCAGGTCCCGGGCCCGGTTTCGGGCAATCTCATCCTTCATGCCCTTGTCCGCCGGGTAATCCGCCGCCTGTTTGAGACATTGCAGCGCCTCGGCGGTCTTGCCCATTCCCTGGTACAGAATCACACCGCGGGCCAGGTGAATGCGATTGCTCTTTGGCCGAAACTCCAGTGCATGGTCCAGATATCGGATGGCGGCCCCGTACTGTTCCTGCAGCAGGGCCTGACTGGATTTCAGCATATAGTATTCGATAATCCGGTCTTCCTTGTGACCGAATCCCAGTCGTTTGAACCAGCGCCTGATCCCACCTGCCATGAATACCCCTATTCCGGAATAATCTGCGCAAACCGCCGTTTGCCGACTTTCAGAACCACCGGCTCACCCGAAAACGCGATACGAAAGGCGGGGTCGGAGACTTTATCGCCATCCAGTGACACCGCGCCCTGTTTGATCAGCCGGCGGGCTTCACCCCCGGAACCGGCCAGACCGCTGTCCGCGATCAGCTTGGTCAGCAGTTGTTCCTCTCCCGCCGTCACTTTGATTTCGGGCATTTCATCCGGCAGTTCCTTCTTGGCAAACACCTGTTCAAAGTGCTGTTCAGCGTCATCCGCCGCCGCATCATCGTGAAAGTCCCGGATAATCAGCTTGGCCAGTTTCACCTTCACGGATTTGGGATGGGCGCGTCCCTGTTCCATATCCGCTTTCAGTGCTTTGATTTCATCCATGGTCAGATCGGTGCACAGCTCATAGTATTTCCACATCAGGTCATCCGAAATGGACATAACCTTGCCGAAAATCTCCCGGGCCGGTTCGTTCACACCGATATAGTTACCCAGCGATTTGGACATTTTCTCAACGCCGTCGGTTCCTTCCAGCAGGGGCAGCGTCATCACCACCTGGGGATCCTGGCCATGTTCCCGCATCAGGTCACGGCCCACCAGCAGGTTGAATGTCTGATCGGTGCCCCCCAGTTCCACATCGCAGTTGAGCGCAACCGAATCGTACCCCTGGCACAGCGGGTAGAGAATCTCATGCATGGCGATGGGACGGCCCTCTTTCAGCCGGTTGGAGAAATCATCCCGCTCCAGGATGCGGGCCACCGTGTATTTGGCGGCCAGCCGGATAAATCCCTCGCTGCCCAGTTCACCCAGCCAGCGGGAGTTAAAATCAATCACGGTTTTTTCCGGATGCAGGATCTTGAATACCTGTTCCTTGTATGTCTCGGCGTTTTCCTGCACCTCTTCCCGGGTCAGTTGCGGACGGGTTTTGGACTTGCCGGTGGGGTCCCCGATAAGACCGGTGAAATCACCGATCAGAAACACCACCTCATGCCCCAGGTCCTGAAAATGCTTCATC
>DAINNF010000188.1:0-3851 GCA_036736005.1 Acidobacteriota bacterium | reverse complement strand
AACGGTGGAGAACACGGATCGGTACGTTTCGTTCCTGTTCAGCAATAACCCCACCGCCAGATTGATGCTCGAAAATATTTCCGTACTGGAAGACAACTTGCTTCAGATGACGGTTCGGACGTCAACCCGTCCATATTTCCGCGTCACGACCGACGGCGGGACAGCTGAACTGATGTTCCAGAATGCGGAATTCCCACCGGATGTACGGTCGGAAGATCTGCCTGTATTCCGTCACTTCCCGAATCTGTCGCTGGAAACAGAAGACGGGATTGTCCGGATTAAGGTGAATTCAGACTTTGACCGGGTCATGACCCGAGTGAAAGAGGAAAAGGGTCGCCTGGTACTGCTTGTTGGTGAAATGCTTCAGACAGCTGAAGATACCGCTCAGGATGTGGTTGAAGCAGATGCAAAGAAGGACAAATCATACGCATTTGTAACCCGTACCATCGAAGGTGGTGAACAGCAGTATACCGGCGAAAAGATCGGGTTGATTGATATCAAGGACATTGATATCAAAGACCTGCTGCGCTACATTTCCGAATTTGCGGGACTGAACCTGATCGTGGATGAGTCGGTGACGGGAACAGCAACATATCGGTTCAAAGACATTCCCTGGGATCAGGCCCTCGACATTATTCTGAAGGACAAGGGGCTGGGCAGTGAATTGCAGAACGGCGTCCTTCGCGTGGCAACCAATGAGAAGTTCCGTGTTGAGGAAGAACAGCGGAGAAAGCTCAAAGAGGAAAAAGAACTGTCTGTTCCCACTCAGACGGTCACCAAGCCGCTGGCATATGCCAAGGTGAAGGAGATCGAAGGAATCATCAAGGATTCTCTTTCAAAGCGTGGGAAACTGATGATTGATGAGCGTACCAATACGCTGATTATTACAGACATTCCAGACAAGATCCCCGGCATCATCGAGCTGGTGGAAACACTGGATCGGGCGACA
Source organism: Acidobacteriota bacterium (assembly GCA_036736005.1). Classification (GTDB taxonomy): domain Bacteria; phylum Acidobacteriota; class Holophagae; order Thermotomaculales; family Thermotomaculaceae; genus DAINNF01. The sequence goes on along the minus strand of DAINNF010000188.1, from coordinate 2,902 downwards.
GAGCAGGTTTTGATCGAAGCCCGGATCGTGGAGACGAAGAAGGTGTTTCAGCGTGAGCTGGGTATTCAGTGGGGATTCACGGGCCTGTATGACACGGCTCTGGGCACCCAGACCGGGATGAGCTTTCCCAACGAGATCAACTTCGGTGGTGTTCTGGACGGAGCAGGTGAATATTCCGGTATCGGTGGTTATGCTGTGAATCTTCCCGCAATCAATGCCACCAGTGCATTCGGATTGCATCTGGGTAATGTGCTTGGTTCCTTCTCGCTGGATATGGTACTTTCTGCCATGGAAAATGATGGTCTTGGCCGTATTCTTTCCCGTCCAAAAGTGGTTACGCAGAATAACCAGACGGCAATGATTGAGAGTGGTGCCAGAATTCCGATTCAGACCATTCAGAACAACACTGTGACGGTCCGGTATATTAACGCGTCTCTTTCGCTTGAAGTCACACCTCAGATCACAGCCGAGGGTACGATCATCATGGATGTGGTTGTGAAGAAAGAGGAGCCGGATTGGACGCGGGTCATTGATGGTAACCCGACAATTATTACCCGGAACGCATCCACACAGGTTCTGGTGAGGAACGGCGGAACGACGGTTATTGGCGGTATTTTCCAGGTGAACGACCAAACACAGAATGATCGGGTGCCGGGCCTGGCGCGTATCCCGCTGCTTGGCTGGCTATTTAAGCACCAGCTGGATTCCACCGAGAATAACGAGTTGCTCATTTTCATAACACCGAAAATTGTGGAATACTAAAATAAATCGAGGAGTCAGGCATGAAGATTAAGCTTTTCTCGTTTCTTGCAGTGGTGGCCATCATCCTTGCAGTGGGATGCAGCGGTGGGGCCGAAGGTGATGCCCAGATAGCGGCAACGTTCCGGATCGACTCGATTGTGTCGGAGGGTGACACCAATGAAATCGCTGCAGACATGATCAATGCAGATGATGGGATTACCGCTGACTTTGCCACTATTACGGTCAGCAATTATATGAAGAATCCGAATGCGACACCATCCGTTCACCATGATGTGCGGATTACGAGCTACGACGTGTCTTTCACGCGCTCGGATGGTGGTACGGTGTTTGAGAGTTTTTCCGGAGGGTTAAGCGCTCTGGTACCGGTGAATGAAACCGCATCATTCAACGTTGTCGTTGTTCGATTGTCAGAGAAAACTTCAGGTGCATTGGCTGGTTGGCGTGCGCCAGTATTGGATATGGACGCACACATCACGCTGCATGGCGTGAATGGATCTGGAGACAGCGTTACCGCTTCCGGCAGTATCAAGGTTGCCCCGGGCAACTATGGCGATGATACAGCGAATCTGGCCCCGGCGATCGGCAGTTTTATTGCCAATCGTAGCGAGGCGGTGGATGGTCAGAGTGTTACGGTTTCCTGGTATATCAGTGGAGTGGTGAATCAGATTATTCTGAATCCCGGCGATATTGAACTGAATGTATACGACAACTATCCATATGGTTCCTACACGTTCACAGGCGTGGATTTCCCTCAGACGTTTACCCTGATGGTGGGTGGTTTGGATGGATTTGCATCATCGGAAGTGGATGTCGACGAGGCAACCGGACAGACCAACCAGCCGGTCATCACGCTCTTTGACATTCAGCCGGAAACAGTCGGTTTCGGGGAGTCGGCGACGATGTCATGGGCGGTTTCCAATGCAGATACCGTTACCATTTATCCAAACCTCGGTGCCCAGGCCAGCCTTAACGGTGAGATTACGGTAAGTCCGGACTACACCACAACCTATACGCTGCTTGCCCAGAACGCGGAAGGCATCAGCACGGAAACGGCTACCCTGAGCGTAGGTAGTGCAGATCCGCAGATAGTGTTTTTCACGGGGAACAATGATGAAGTCAACTATGGCGGTGTAATCCACTTGAATTGGGCTGTACAGGGTAATTATGATCGTTTGGAACTGTTCCCCTTCTACGCAGAGCCGGATGATATTCTGGATGTTTCAGGTTTGTATTCGATGACAACGGAAGCGATCCTTGCAGATACAACGTTTGTCTTGACGGCTTATGGTCAAGGGAAGATTGTAAATGCCACATTCGATGTGAGTGTAATTACCACTTCTTCAGCACGGATGGCGATTCAGAAGAGTGGCGACTCTGCATGGGACGTTACGCACCGCAATTTCGAAGATGTTAATTATCATCTGTTTACAGCGGCGGGCGATCCTCTTCTGTTCAACGGGAAGCAGGGAACCATTCATGACGGTCAGGGAGTGGTCGATGCATCTGCAGTGGCTCTGAGTGATCGTTACGGCTACAGTGTTGTTCAGATTGTGGCCACGGATCAGTCCGGGGACCTGCTGAACCGTTATGATTTCAGGGTGAACCGTACCGGGGCGGATGTCCGGCCGGTGACGATGGAAGCAGATGGGTCGCTTACAAATTCGCATGTGACCGATGTTCTCGTGCATGTCGACGAAGCGCTGCTTGGTGGCCGTGCTGTTATTCAGTCTGTCTCCGGTGAACAGGATGTTCTGGTTCGGACTGAGGGTTCTGATGAATGGCATGCGTTGAAGACCGGTTATGCGGTTCCGGTTACGTCAACAACCCTGCACCTGCAGGTTCGGGACGCTGGACAGGCTTCGGTATCCGATCACGTTGCCATTATGGCGGCTGTAGAGAATACCGGATCTGTAATGGGTGGCGAAGTGGTGGTCCTGAAAGCAAAATGATGGATCTTTCTAACCGGATCGCGTTGCTGCAGAACGCAGAGGACGCGGCAAAAAGAGGTGATTATGAAGAGGCACTGGGCATTCTGTCCCGGTGCCTCGATCTTTATCCCGGATTCAGTCCGGCCGGTGTTTTGCGTGGTGAAATTCTTGCGCGAGTCGGAAAACAGCAGGAAGCGATTGAAGAGCTGGAG
>DAINNF010000187.1:0-3863 GCA_036736005.1 Acidobacteriota bacterium | reverse complement strand
GGGCCGTCAGGCCCTCTTTTTTTGTGCGTTGTAAACCAGGCACAGATCAGTTTGATGTCCAACTGGAAGGATCCAGCTGGTAACAGGCGCTCAATTCTCCATAAAGGTCGGGAGCTTCCCGCTTCATCTGGTGCGGTTTTTCGAAGAAGGTTTCTGTGGCCACGGCAAAAAACTCTGCCGGATGGGTGGCCCCGTATGCATCCATGAAATGGGGTTGTCTCTTTTCCACCGCCCTGACGAGGCGTTTGTACGCTGCTGTCATGACCTGTGACCAGACCGCATAAGCGGACCATTCCCGCAGATCGGGCACGCCGTCGGCAGAGCCATAAGCCTGATCCAACTGGTGGGCGAACTCATGAAAGACCACGTTGCGGCCGTCTTTCGAGTTAGCGGAACCCTTGTGAACATGATCCCAGGACAGGATTACCGCACCCCTGGACCAGGATTCGCCTGCCCGGAACTGAGGCGAATTCACAAATCCTGCGCCGATTTGTTCCGCGTGCCGTGCGGAATAGGCGGCCGGGTATACCAGGATGGTGGCCAGACCGGGATAGGGATGAATGGTGGACAGACCCGTCAGCATCAGGCAGGCCTGGGCCGCGACGGTCACCCGGATTTCATCCGTAATCTCCAGGCCGTTGCACCCTTCAAATCGTTTTTCGTCCAGGAATACCTGCACCAGTCCAGAGAGGCGTTGCTGCAACGGCCCGGGAAGTGCATGTGCCAATGGAACCCGGTTACGGATAATGGATTTCCAGGATTCAGGGAGGGGCGTTGCCATCAGTTGCCGTCTGCGTTTTCGTTTCAGCGCGGGTCGAACAACCAGCATGCCTGCCAGAGCAGTCAGTATCAGTACGCCGACAATCCACGGTGTCCACATGGAGAACGCCTATCCCGGAAAGGACTAGAAACTGTAGCTGTACGTTGCCCCCAGCACGAGGTTGCTGTCGTCAATGGGCATGCCCGAGGGGGCAACTGAGGATTTCACCAGGTTGCTCCAGGTGGCGTTGAAGGTCAGTTCTCCGTATTTCAAAGAAATCGGATAATCCAGCGACACCGCATAGTCGGTAAATCCGCCACCGTTTTCATAACCGAACATGAAATCGACATAATCTTCTGTCCCGTAACCCAGGCGAACGCCCAGTTCTAGCCCGCTTTCAAAAGCATGGGAAGCACCGCATTCCAGATACATCCCTTCCGCGTCTCCGAACCCAACGTACGCCGTCACAAACGGTTCGAACGGTACATCGGAAAAGGTGAGGCCGCCGAATGCTTCATAGGTGGTGTCATAGTCGGTATTGGGATAGGTATAGGAGATTACCCCCACCGTCCATTCAAAACGGGCGGTTTCGTTGAAATAACTCAGTGTATAGTCCGCTTCGTTGAATTCATATTCATTCCCGTTGTCATCAGTCAGATCCATATTGCCCCATATATTCAGTTCAACATGCTCCCCGGTAAAGGTCAGGGAAGGTTGGAAAACGGTGTCATCCGTCAATACCATGCCGCGCCAGACATACTGGCTGTTCACGGCGGTATCTACACTGACCTCGGCGGCGGTAAGCGGTATTGTGGTGATGAGCAGAACGGCGAACAGAACGCGTTTCATGATTCCCCCTTTTCAGTATGTCATGTTGCCGGAGCCGGCAACTGGTTGAATCCGGCTAAGTTGGGAACAGTGTACCCCCTTTGCGTCAATTCGTCCAGATGTGGTTGACGGGCCGATCGGTAACGGACTGCGGGCATTTGTTGCCCGCTTTGCGTACAATAGGGAAGGCGCGACAACCAAGAAAAGGAAAGGGGATCTTATATGGAACCGAAACCAACACGACCGAAGAAGGGTGGCCGGACCGGGAAATGGGTGAAACGTATCGGGATCGGTGTTCTGATTCTGGTCTGTGCGGTTGCGATTGCGCTGACGGTCAGTGTATGGATGGCACCGGATTACCGGACCGTGATGACCCCGGCCGGTTATCCCGTGAATGACTCGTTTTATGTGCCGTTGGAAGATGGTGATCAGGTGTGGGTCAGTGTCTGGCTGCCGGACAATCTGCAGAAAGATCAGCGGATTCCCGCACTGGTCAAGACCTCCCGCTATTCCTGGCAGATGGAACCGGGGTGGCTGTACAAAGTGCGCCAGACCTGGCAGGGTGCGCGGGATCTGAACAAGGGGAGTATTCAGTATCTACTGGACGCCGGTTACGCCTATGTCTGGATCCAGTCACCCGGGTCCTGTCAGTCTACCGGGGTCCGGTATACGGAATACCCACCATCGGAAATCGAGGCCATGCGTAGGGTGGGGCTGTGGATCGAGCAACAGCCGTGGTCCAATGGCCGGTTCGGCGCGTTCGGTACCTCCTATTCCGCCACCACCAGCGACATGATGGCGGCAACCGGGGTGGACGGCGCCCGCGCGGTATACGCCAAAGCACCGGATTTTGACACCTACACCCAACTGATAAAACCGGGCGGCATTGGTACCGGTTCCTTTGTCCACACCTGGGGAAACATGGTCAAGGCCATGGACCGGGACGACCTGGTGGGTATGATGGAAGACCTGGACGGACGGAAATATTCGGCGCTGGAACGGTTTTTGACCGGTGCCATGATTGCGGGTCTGCAACGCCCCGATCCGAACGATATGCCTATATTTGAACAGGCCCTGAAAGATCATCAGCGAAGCCCCACCGTGGAGGAACTGGTGGCGGCGATGGCATTCAAGGACACCCCTTCCGCCAGATCCGAAAACGGGCTTTCCATGGACGACATCGGTGTGTACAACTATACCGACGCCATTGAGGCATCCAATACCTTCATGTATACCCGTGTGGGCTGGATGGATGCCGGTGTGGCCGAAGGGGCACTGGAAAAATACCTGACCATGAACCGCCCCCAGCGGATCGTGATCCAGCCGTCCGGCCACGTGTTTTCGGAGATTGTGGACCCGTATAATGGAACCCGGCCCAAGACGGTGGAGGAACGGAAAGCGGACCAGGCGGAGTTCTTCAACTATTTCGACCGTTTTCTGAAAAACGGCGAGACTTCGGACGAACGCAAAATCGAATACTACACGTACGTGATGGACGAATGGCGGGAAACGGATGTCTGGCCGCCGGCCGGACTCATGGAAGTAACCCGGTATTTCGGTCCGGACGGTTCACTGGTCTCTGAACAATCGGACACCGAAGATGCAACGGATGCCTACACCGTAGACTTTACCGCCACTACCGGCAAAACCAACCGGTGGATGACGCAGATGGGGCGGACTGCGGCTTACGGCGACCGGGCGAAGGAAGACGAAAAGCTGCTGTGTTATACATCGGAACCGCTTCAGGAGAATACCGAGCTGACCGGCAGTGTCACCCTGACCCTTTATGTGGCCAGCACCCACGAAGACGGTGCTTTCTATGTCTACCTGGAAGATGTGGCCCCGGACGGCCGGGTGACCTATCTCAGTGAACAGCGGCTCCGGGGGACATTCCGTAGAACCACCGATGCCGCCGAAGCGCCCTACGTTTCGTTGGGGGTGTACCGCGCATTCAGCCGGAACGACGTGGAGCCCATGGTCCCCGGCGAGATAATGGAACTGAAACTGACGCTGCTGCCTGTATCTACCGTGATCCGGGCGGGCCATTCGATTCGCATTGCACTGGCCGGTCACGACGCGGCGGTGGAAACGCGGGTGCCGGAAGCAGGTGTCCCGGAATGGACGGTCTACCGCAACACTGAATATCCGTCCCATGTGGAGTTGCCGTTGAAAGCGCTGCAAGAGGACTTGTAGCCGGGATTCCCAACTGCTAAACAGGAAGCGGGGCCTCCGGAGGCCCCGTTTTCATGCGGCAAAGACCGGTTTCCGGTATTCA
>DAINNF010000186.1:0-3873 GCA_036736005.1 Acidobacteriota bacterium | reverse complement strand
TTCAGCCAGTGCATCGGCCATTTGGAGTTTGCGTCTCAAAAGGATCCGATACGATTTCTTCAAAGCACCGATTGTCTCCAACTTGAAGCCTTTCCGCTCGAGACCCATTGTGTTGATGTCATAGGTCTTGGCCCGGTTGCCTACCGTTTTCACATAGGGTAGAGCGTCCTGTGTAATGACTGAATATCCGCCGACAAAGGCATAGCTGCCGATTCTGCAGAACTGATGTACACCCGAATATGCGCCGATATAGGTATGGTCACCGACATGTACGTGTCCCCCAAGTGTGGCTGCATTTACGAAGATGTTCTGATCACCAACGATGCAATCGTGAGCAATGTGGGTGTAGGCCATAAAGAAATTGTCGGAGCCGACCACCGTGCTTTCCCGGCCGGTGGGTGTGCCCCGATGGATGGTCGTATTTTCACGGATGATGTTGTTGTTTCCGATGACGGTCGTGGTCGGTTCACCCTTGTACTTGATATCTTGCGGGGGAAAGCCGAGGCAGCAGAACGCGTGGATGACATTGTCGGATCCGATGGTGGTATTGGCGTCAACCTGAACAGAAGCCCGCAGTTGAGTCCGTTCACCGATCTTGACATGGTCTCCAATCACGCAATAGGGCCCGATTACGGCCGATTCGGCGATTTCCGTGTTCTGGCCGATGATCGCTGTAGGATGAATCATTGCGTCCTCCTTGTGATGACGGTTACCGACTGCTACTCAACCGACAGGGCGGAAGAAAACACGGCTTCAGCCGCCAGTTGACCGTCGACATATGCTTTCCCCTCCAGTTTACAGTATGTAGACTTCAATCGCAGCACCGAAACATGGAACTCCAGTCGATCCCCGGGTCTTACAGGGCGTCTGAACTTTGCTTTTTCAATGGATGTGAAGTAGACCAGATTGTTCTCAGAGGATCGACTCTTCAGCAGAAGAATACCACCGGCCTGTGCCATCGCTTCGATAATCAATACGCCGGGCATAACGGCCCGTTTTGGAAAGTGTCCCTGAAAGTAGATTTCGCTCGCAGTTACATTCTTGATAGCCTGGATCCGCTGATTTTCTTCATAATCGAGAACCCGGTCGATTAACAGCAATGGAAATCGGTGGGGCAGGATATGCTTGATTTCATCATACTCGATGATTCGTGCCACGGGTGCGTCCTCCTCCGGGGTCGTACGGAATTCAGTACCCCTACTTGTTCTTTTTGTGTTCTTTCAACAGCATCTTTAACTGTTCAGCCATTTCCGGCAGTTTTGCCAGGTATACCATCTGTTTCTTCCAGCGTCGATGATCCACAGCCGGGTATCCGCTTACGAATGAACCATCCGGTACGGATTTTGTTACAACGGCGGCACCCCCTATGGTTGCTCCCCGTCCAATGCGGATGTGACCGACCAGTCCGGCCTTGCCTGCGAGAACAGCGTAGTCGTCGATGGTTGTGCTGCCGGAAACACCGGCCTGGGCGACGACGATTACGTGTTGCCCAATGGTGACGTTGTGTCCGATCTGAACCTGATTGTCAATCTTGGTGCCATCGCCGATGCGCGTCTCTCCGAATGTGCCACGATCGATTGAGACGCAGGTTCCGATCTCAACGTGATTTCCAACGACGACGGAACCGGTTTGAGGCACCTTATGGTGGCATTTTCCGTCGAAATGATAACCGAATCCGTCACCACCAATAACGGTTCCCGCCCCAATCACACAGTTGCTGCCGATGCGACAACCGGGATACACGACAACATTGGGATAGATGACCGTGTTGTCTCCGACAGACACGTCTTCCAGCAGCTTCACACCCGGGTGGAGTCGAGTTCCTGTTCCAACGTTGCAGCCCTTCGATACATGGACAAACGTTCCGATCAGGGCGGATTCGTCTACGTGCGCTTCCGGATGGACAAATGCGTGATTGTGTCCGGTCTCAATCTCAATCGGACTTACAAATTCGGACTTGATTTGAATGAATGCCAGGTACGGGTCGTCCGCAACCAGAACAGGTCTCGGCAGTTTCTGCGCCAGGCGAGGTGAGGCCAGAATGGCTCCGGCTTTAGAACTGGCGGCAGATTCCACATACGTCTCGTCTCTCACGTACACAAGAGAATCCGGGGTGGCGGCCTCCAGGCCGGCCACCCCGGTTATTTCCCTGTCTTCGCCCTCAAGGGTGAGGTTCCATTTTGCTGCCAGTTCGGATAACCGAACGGAACGATTACTGAGCATCAAAGCGCTTGATTACCTCCGGCGTCAGGTCGACAGCAGGTGACATGTACACGATACCGCTCTGGGCTCTGCTGAAAACCACATCCAGTCCCTTTTCTTTGGCCAGGCCTTCCACAATGGGCTGCAGAATCTTACGGAAGCGTTCAAAACCTTCCTGCTGCTTGATCTGGAATTCACGCTTGCCGTCATCCTGCATCCGTTTAACCCGAATCTGATAGTCGGACAGCTGCTTTTCCATGGCGGTGCGCTTGTCATCACTGAGGGATGCCAGTTTGGATTGATATTCTTTCTGGACCTGCTGCGCTTCAGTAACGACGGCTTTGATTTCTTCGTCTTTCTGCTTGGCGTAGGATTCCAGCTCCTTGAGGAACGCCTTGCCTCTTGCGGATTCATAGATTACCTGATCTGCGTCCACGATACCGATTTTCGCCTGTGCCTGTGCATTTACGGAGAAGCCGCACACAGCGAGAACTGCAACTGCCATCATCAATTTCTTCATAACAAAACTCCTTGTAGAAATAAAATGTTAGAAAATTGTACCAATTGTGAATTCCAGATTTGCTTTCTTCTCCTGATAGGGCACATCGTCCAGCGGTATGCCATAGGTCAGACGAATCGGCATCTGGAATACCGGTAGATTGAACCGTGCTTCGACACCCCACGAGCGTTTCAGCTTCTCTTGGGCAGAGAAGAAGGACTGGTCTTCCAGCCAGACGCCGCCGACGTCATAGAACAGTGCAAACTGAAAACGGTTTTCAATGGGCAGCACCCATTCCAGATTGGCCTGGAACATTTTTGTGCCGCCAATTGCAATACCGGCATCTTCATCATAGGGGGCAATTCTACGGAATTCATAACCTCGGATCGTACTTTCACCTCCAATAAAGTAACGGTCATAGTATGGAATTGTATTATCCTGCAGCGCTTCCTGATAACCGAAGCGGGTATTCACCACAAAAATCGTTGATTTGTAGGCGGGAATCAACTGGGTGGCCCGAAGGTTGACCTCATACTTGAGGTTGTCCCCGCCCAGGTGCCAGCCGGCCCATTCAAGAGAAAGGCCCAGCTTGGTGCCCCGTGTCGGGAGGAATGGGTGGTTCAGCGTGTTGTATGTCAGGGACTGGACGATACCGCTGGTGAGCCGGTTGCTCACGGGTTTGAATATCGAGTTGTCCTGAAGCGATGAGCCCGGAACGTCGACCAGTTCGTAACGATACATGACTCCGTAGGTGAGGAACGTGGACAGACGGAAACCGAATCCAATACTGAAACCACTGCTCTTACGGGAGTAATTGTAGAATTCACTTTCACTGTTGAACAGGTTGAACGAGAACGAATGGGGATAATCGAAGATCCACGGTTCGCTGAACGAGAGATTGTAATATGTGATATTGGCGCCCAGGGAGGCGGAAAGCTGGAGCTGTTCGCCGCGACCCAGGAAGTTACGGGTTGCATAGGAAGCCTGGAAGAACATGCCGGCATATTCACTGTAGCCGCCGCCAAAGTTGATTTCGTTTACGCCACTTTCTTCACCGCGGACCACGACGTCAACCGTGTTGTTTTCAGGATTCAATTTGATTGCGGGATCCTGTTTGGATATGTCGAAGAAACCCAACTGGTTGATTTTCAGCATGCTGTTCTTGAATACCT
>DAINNF010000185.1:0-3925 GCA_036736005.1 Acidobacteriota bacterium | reverse complement strand
ACTCGGCGAATATGCCCGCCACGACACCGCTGAGCATGACCCACTCGCCCACTATCTTTACGTGCCGCCAGACGACAACCAGGAAAATCACCAGGGCCGATCCGGCCAGAAACACAGTCGGCATGATCGTTGTCGCAGCGGGGAGTGCCAAACGGACAAATGCGGAACCGGTGAACAACACCGTTCCCAGTATCAACCGCCGGTCCCCGTCGCCCAGCAGGAGCAGCAGCACACCAACTGCACCGGCAACTCCCATCCACTGAAGGACCGTGGGATACAGAAACGCCGTTTTCTCGATCAGCTGCAGTGAATAGAGAATGAAAAAGGCCCCACCGATCGATGAGGCCAGGATTTCGATTCGATCCCGATTATTTGAAGGGGATCCCGTCATGCTTGGTCCGTTCCCTGAACTGCTTACGCAATTCCCGGAATCCATCGCCCACTTTTCCGTCCGCCACCGGTACACCATCGATTTCCACAACCGGAATCAGTTCCGCACCGGAACCGGTGAGGAAGACTTCATCCGCAGCAATGAAATCCTGCAGCACCATGCCCCGTTCATGGACGGGAATCTTGAACTCGTTAGCGATTTCGATAATCACCTTGCGCGTAATCCCCTCGAGAATCCCGTGGTAAGGCGGCGGGGTAAACAGCTCCCGGTTACGGATAGCAAAAATATTGTCCGCGGTGCACTCCGTCACATACCCTTCCGCGTTCAGCATGATGCCTTCATCCGCGTCCATCCGGTTGGCTTCAATCTTGCCCATGATGTTGTTCAGATAATTCAAGGACTTGAACTGGGGATTGAGCATATCGGGCCGCGTCCGGCGCGTGGACACGGTGACCACCTTCAGACCCTGTTCGTACCGGTCTTCCGGATACAGGGCGATGCCGGTGGCGATGATATAGATGCCCGGCTTCGCGCATTTGCGGGGATCGATACCCAGGTCCCCGACACCGCGCGTCACCAGCAGGCGGATATAACAGTCGTCCAGGCCGGTCCGGCGGGTGGTTTCCAGCACCAGCTCCGTCATTTCCTTTTTGGGAATCGGAATCTGCAGATGAATACCCTTGGCCGAATTATACAACCGGTCCATATGGTCCTCCAGCCGGAAAACCAGACCGTTGTATGCCCGGATACCTTCAAATACACCGTCTCCATACAGCAACCCATGCTCAAAAATGGAAACGGTTGCGTCTTCGCGCTTGTCGACGAACTTGCCGTCCAGATAAATGCTCAACGCCATAGCCACTCCTTACATCAAAATCAGTTCTTATTCTCTCCTGCCCGTTTTCATCCTGAAGCGGATGAAACGACGGAATATCAGCCTTATCCTTCAGTAACGGGAGCCGATGCGCGACGTGCGGCATCCAGTGTGTTCTGGAGCAGCATCGCAATCGTCAACGGTCCCACACCCCCCGGAACAGGGGTGATCATCCGGGCAATGTCTTTTACGCGGTCAAAATGGACATCACCGCACAGCACATAGCCCTTGTCTTTCAGTTTCTCCATGCGGGGACTGTCCGCGCCAAACAACCGGAAAGCCTCATCCGGGTCATCCACCCGATTCATGCCAACATCCACCACCACCGCACCCGGTTTCACAAATCGCTCATCCACAAAACAGGCACGTCCGATCGCCGCCACCAGCACATCCGCTTCACGGGCCACAGCCGGCAGATCCGTTGTCCGGGAATGGCAGATGGTTACCGTGGCATGCTGCTGCAGCAATAGGACGGAAACCGGCTTACCCACAATATTGCTGCGGCCGATTACCACTGCGTGTTTGCCCTTCAGTTCCACGCCGCAGTCTTCCAGCAGAGCCATAATCCCGCGCGGCGTGCAGGGTACATAGCCGTCCGGTTCGCCGATCAGCAATTTGCCCACATTCACCGGATGGAATCCGTCCACATCCTTGTGGGGTTGGATCAGGTTCAACATCCGGGAAGAATCCAGGTGATCCGGCAAAGGCAACTGAAGCAGAATCCCGTGAATCTCAGGATCATTGTTCAGGCCTTCCAGCACGGAGATCAGCTCATGTTCCGGCACATTCGCCGGCAACCGGTGACCGCGGGAAAGAAAGCCCACCTTTTCACAGGCCTTCTCCTTCATACGCACATAAACCGAGGAAGCCGGGTCATCTCCCACCAGCACAACGGCCAGTCCGGGCCGGATGCCGGTCTCGTCAACCGTCTGCTTGATATCCGCCAGTATACGGTTGGAGAGGGCTTTTCCATCCATCAGTTGGGTCATCACGTCTCCTCGATTGCGGTTGTCTGTGTACCCGCCCAGTTTAACATAAAAAAGCCCCCATTCGGGGGCCGAAGCTTCAACGCCAGACCGCGAGGATCACCCCGATGGCCAGCAATGAAATCAGATAATTGCCGATATTAATGAACACCACCTTTGTTGGTCTGCGTTCAAAAAACCACTGATTCAGTGCAATGGGCACCTGGAAACCCAGCCAGGTCCAGAAACCGGCGATTACCCCGCCCCAGACCGTTGTGGCGTGGGTATACCGGACCAGATATGCCATCACATACGACATGACCAGTCCACTGATGAAATAGACCAGCAGCGATTTGGGAAAGGCCTTCTTTGCTGCTTCCATCTCCACGTCATCCCATCCCATCAGGGAAGACAGGTTGAAAATGCCCGCGTACCAGATGCCACCCAGCACCCAGTACACCACCGCACTGACCAATACCGCCCAGTAATTGATTGCTTCCATATAATCACTCCTCCTCTACGCACATGTTGTTCAGCACGATTTTCGGTCGCCCTGAAGTTCGTTTAATGCGCCGTGTCGGCGCTGTTATCCCCGGTCCTTCAATCCTCCGCAAGGTCCACTGCCGTGGCCAGTACCACCCGGGCAATATCCCGGCTGATCAGCGGGGTTATAAAATACGGTGTGTCCACGGGCGTATGATAGCCGTGATGATCGCCTCCCGATGAGAATATGGATACGGCCGGCCAGCCCTTGTCAATAAACGGAGCATGGTCCGAACCACCTCCCCATATCCGCTCGTTGCCGGTGAGTTTCGGCGTCAATTCCAGCCGGTCATGAACCGTCTGCATCCGTTTTGCAAAAGCAGGGTCTTTTTTCAACCCCAGTACGAACAGACGATCGCCCGCACCCACCATGTCCAGATTCAGCGCAAATCGAACTGCTGTAATCGGATCAGGAAGATTGTCCACAAAGTATTTCGATCCCAGAAGTCCCATTTCCTCGCCGCCGAACAACACAAACAACAGGGTCCGCCTCGGTTGGATCCCGCTCTCCGCCGCCGCGCGAGCCATGGCCATCACCGTGGCCGCCCCGGAAGCATTGTCATCCGCACCCGGCGTGAATACCGGCCATGCACCGCAATGATCCAGGTGTCCGCAAATCACCACCGCCTCATGGCGGAGATCCGGATCGGTTCCGGGAATCATTCCGATCACGTTGCCGGCCATACCGGTAACCGGCTCGCTTTCCACCGTTACCTTCGCGGTGGCACCCGTTTCAAACGACACATTGCGTCGCTTTTCCAGCAGCGCGATCAGACTTTTCACATCCAGTTCATGGGGCTTCAGAATTTCATCTGCCACATCGCGGCTGATCTGCACCATGGGGAACCCGGCGATCCGTTTACCGTTGGGGTTGGCAATGGGCCGGGTCACATACAACACACCGGCCGCCCCATGATCAAACGCATTCTGTGTCCGAAACGTATGGGTGTTGTAGGTCAGCCAGTCCTCCCCGTCCCGGGATTTCGGCGCGCCTTTGATAATCATGGCCAGCTTACCCTTCACATCCACGCCCGCATAGTCATCCACACCGAATTCAGGCGCCGTCATGCCATAGCCCACAAATACGATGGGCGCGTTGACAGTACCGGATCCGGAGAAAATGAAGGGATGAAAGTTCTGGATATACTCACC
>DAINNF010000184.1:0-3934 GCA_036736005.1 Acidobacteriota bacterium | reverse complement strand
AAGGGGTGTGCCCTTCCGGTGGAAAATGAAGGACATAGTAGTCTACTTCAAACAGCGTGGCCAGCACCAGGCTCCGGGCGATTTCGTTTACGGAAAATGTCCGTTCCTCAGGGTCAACACTGGCGATGTTCAGGTGTTCCCCGTTCTGAATGGCCTCCAGCGAGCGGTAAAATGGTGCGTGTACCGAGTTCACCATCAGGTTGTTGCGGTTCACGGCACGTTCAATTTCCCGCAGGTGTTCCCGGTTGTCGAAATCGATCTGATGGCTGTTGGCGAATATTTCAACCGTGGAGAACCCGGCTCCCGCGATGCGGTCCAGGTGTTCTCCCCGAAGTGTTTCCCGTGCAAAAACATGGGTGGATATACCAAGTCTCATCAACACCTCCTGCTTCCGCTATTATACACAGGAGACCGCCTCTGCCAAGCAACGTTGAGCCGATTCCGGCGGTTTACCTGAGACACGCACCGCTGTACAATGGCCCATGATGTTGAGACTTTTAAACCCTTGAGATAGAGATGCGAGGTGTATCGTGAAACCTGTTGTCAGATTTGCGCCCAGTCCCACCGGCAACCTGCACATCGGGGGCGCCCGGACCGCGTTGTTCAACTACTTGTTTGCCCGCCGTCATGGCGGAACATTCCTGCTGCGAATCGAAGATACCGACCGGGAACGGTCGGATGAGGCCTTTACCAGGCAGATCCTGGACGCATTGCGCTGGCTGCAACTGGACTGGGACGGTAAACCGGTCTATCAATCAGACCGGATGAACCGGTACCGGGAGATCATTGAAGCCCTGCTGGAGAAAGACGCGGCCTATCCCTGTTTCTGTACGAAAGAAGAGTTGGAAGCGCGCCGTGGGGATGATCCGGGCTGGCAGTATGACCGGAAGTGCGCCCATCTGGATGCAGAAGAACGAAAACAGCGTATGCGTGCCGGGGAAGCCCACGTGATCCGGCTCCGTGTGCCGGAACTGGGCATTCAATTCACCGATCTGGTTCGCGGAACGGTAACCGTTGATACGGCTGAGCTGGAAGACTTCATTCTTGCCCGGTCGGATGGCTCGCCCGTCTATCAACTGACCGTGGTGGTGGACGACCATGACATGAACATCACCCATGTGATCCGGGGAGAGGACCACCTGTCCAATACACCCAAACAGATCCTGATTTACCGGGCAATGGGATGGCAACTTCCGGAATTTGCCCATATTCCATTGATTCTGGGTCCGGACAAAAAGCGGTTGAGCAAACGGCACGGTGCCACATCGGTGAATGTCTATCGGGAAGCGGGTTTTCTGCCGGATGCGCTGGTTAATTTCCTGGCCCTGTTGGGATGGAACCCGGGTGATGACCGGGAAATCCTGGGCCGTGACGAATTGATCGACCTGTTCAGTCTGGATCGGGTGGGGAAAGCCGGTGCGGTATTCGACTCCGAGAAAGCGGTCTGGATGAACGGACAGTATATCCAGTCCATGGACGTGAACCGGTTGACGGAGCTGTTGCGACCGTTCTTTGAGAAGGAAGGGTGGTCCATCGCGGACGAAGAACGCGTCCGTGGCATCGTGGCGCTATTGCAGCCCCGTGCGCGAAAACTGACCGATTTTGTTGATCAGGCGCGGTTTTTCTTTGAGGCGCCAACGGACTATGACGAAAAGGGCGTACGGAAACACTTCGGGAAACCGGACGTGCTGGACATCCTCGGGGAATGGGAAAAACTGCTGACCGGACTGGATAACTTTACCGAAGAACCCATGGAAACGCAGTTGCGGACACTGGCGGAAGAAAGGGATCAGAAAGCGGGAGCCATGATCCATCCGGTGCGGTTGGCGCTGACCGGGCGCACCGCCAGTCCCGGCATCTTTGAAACCGCCGTTCTGCTGGGACGGGAAACGTGTCTGGAGAGAATCCGCAACGCGGTTGCTTTCATCCAGTCCATGCCTGAATCGGGGGAGTAGAATTCCTCATTTGAACCAAAAAAGGGGCCGTCCGGCCCCTCTCTTTATTTGTTGAGCTTCTGCTCCAGTTTCTTCCAACTGTCCCGCAGCGACACCGACCGGTTGAACACCAGACGCTCACCGGTGGTTTCCTTCGAATCAAGCGTGAAATAACCCGTCCGCAGGAACTGATAGGGCTCACCCGGCTTCGCGTCCTTGAGTGAGGGCTCCGCCAGCGCGTTTTCGATCACCTGCCTGGAATCCGGATTCACATTGTCCAGGAACGTACCGCCTTCTTCCACCTCACCGGGATATTCCTTCAGGAACAGATGTTCATACAGGTTTACCGTGACCGGCACCGCGTGCTGCGTCGATACCCAGTGGAGCGTACCGCGCACCTTGCGTCCATCATCCGTCCAGCCGCCCCGGCTCGCGGGATCATAGGTGCAGTGCAGTTCCACGATCTCGCCGTTCTCGTCCTTCACCACGTCTTCACAGGTGACATAATAGGCGTGCTTGAGCCGCACTTCCTTGCCCGGTGCCAGGCGGAAATATTTCTTCGGTGCGTCTTCGCGGAAGTCCGTCCGTTCAATATAGATCTCCCGGCTGAAGGGGACCTTGCGGTTGCCGGCGGATTCGTCTTCCGGGTTGTTTTCCGCGTCCATTTCTTCCACCTGATCCTCCGGATAGTTGGTGATTACCACCTTGATGGGGTCCAGCACCGTCATCACCCGTTTCGCGTTCCGGTTCAGGTCGTCCCGCAGACAATGCTCCAGCAGCGCCACATCCACCGTGGACTCCTTCTTGGACACGCCGATCTTGTCGCAGAAATCCCGGATGGACGCAGGGGTATAACCGCGCCGTCGGAGACCGGATATGGTGGGCATGCGGGGATCATCCCAGCCGTCCACCACGCCTTCCTGCACCAGTGTCAACAACTTGCGTTTGCTCATGATGGTGTAGTTCATGTTGAGTCGGGCAAACTCGATCTGTTGCGGATGATAGACGTCCAGTGCGTCCAGAAACCAGTCATACAGCGGCCGATGGTCTTCAAACTCCAGCGTACAGATGGAATGGGTGATCTGCTCGATGGAGTCCTCCAGGCCGTGAGCCCAGTCATACATGGGATAGATGCACCACGTATCCCCGGTCCGATGGTGGGCGGCATGGAGAATCCGGTACATCACCGGGTCCCGCATGTTCAGGTTGGGATGGGCCATGTCGATCTTCGCCCGCAGCGTCCGGGAGCCGGTGGCGAACTCCCCGTCCTTCATCCGGGTAAACAGGTCCAGATTCTCCTCGATAGACCGGTTCCGGTAAGGACTGTTTTTCCCCGGTTCCGTCAACGTGCCCCGGTGTTCCCGAATTTCGTCCGGTGTCAGGTCGCAGACGAAGGCCTTGCCTTTTTTCACCAGGTCAAGCGCCAGCTCATACATCCGGTCGAAATAGTCGGACGCGAAATAGAGCCGGTCTTCCCAGTCAAACCCCAGCCATTTCACGTCCTCGATAATCGAGCGGACATACTCGTCCTCCTCCTTGGCGGGGTTGGTATCGTCGAAGCGCAGGTTGCACAGACCCCGGTATTCTTCGGCGATCCCGAAATTCAGGCAGATGGACTTGGCATGACCGATATGCAGATAGCCGTTGGGCTCGGGCGGAAATCGGGTATGGACCCGGCCGTCATACTTGCCGGTTTCCAGGTCACGGTCAATGATGGTGCGGATAAAATCTTTTGTTTTCTTTGAATCGTGGGCAGGTTCAGCTTCGTGATGGCTCATGAATCAGACTCCTCGTGGTTTTCGTTGTTCGGCGGGTATTGTAGCACAGGAACGGGGCAGGACAGGTGAACTCCCTTCGGTTTTCGGAGCTGGAATCCCTGGAAAATCAAATCGAAACTTTTTCGTTTTCTTCCCTTGATTTCGGTTCATACCTTATCTATAATTCGCAAGGTCGGTTGGGAGATCGTCTAATGGCAAGACGCCAGGCTCTGGATCTGGTTA
>DAINNF010000183.1:0-3948 GCA_036736005.1 Acidobacteriota bacterium | reverse complement strand
AGGGAATCCCGTGCAATTCGGGAACGGGCCCGCCGCTGTAACCGGGGACGGAAGCCGGACAATGCCACTGTTCGCCATTTGCGCGAATGGGAAGGCCCGGCCGACGGACGATCCGGAAGTCAGAAGACCTGCCTGGCAATAAGCTGACGGAGGCTCGGCGAATGATGGATGCAACCCGCTCAATTTTCCCCATCCCGTTCATTCACCGACACCCAATCGCAACCATTCATGCTGTACCAGGAGGTTGATGTGTCCCGAATGAACGGACTGTTGTGCGTATGTGCCCTGCTGACCACGCCCGCATGGACCGATGCTATGCCCCAGGTAACCGAAGAAATCACCGTTACCGCCACCCGCACCAGAACCGAAACGAAAAACCTGTCCCAGGAGGTCCGAATCATTGACCGGAAGGCCATTGAGAATTCCGGTGCGACCACTGCGGACGAACTGCTGCAGACGGTCCCCGGCGTGCTGGTGAGCCGTAGCGGCGGAATCGGTTCTCCCGTCTCGGTCTATCTCAGGGGTGGCAAGCCGGGCCACACCGTGGTGATGGTGGACGGCATCCGGATCAACGATCCCATGAGCACCGACCGTTCGGTGGATCTGTCTTCCATCCTGCTGGACGGGGTGGACCGGATCGAGATTGTGTACGGCCCCGCTGCTTCGGTTTACGGCTCAGACGCCATGGCCGGTGTCATCAATATCATCACGGCCCGTCCCGGCACCGGTGGAACGGTCCGACTGGAAACCGGGTCCCGTGGTACGCACCGGGCGTCGTTCCGGTGGTCCGAAACCCGCAGCACATTCGACTGGTGGATCGGGGGCGGGTATCTGGAAACGGACGGCATTTCGGCCGCGGCCGAAGCCGACGGCAACACCGAACCGGACGGCTACGCCAACCGGACGGTGAACGGGGGCTTCAACTGGGACACCGCGCACGGCACCCTGGCCATGACCGGCATGCTGATCAATGCAAACGGGGACCTGGACAACTTCGGCGGGCCCTTCGGAGACAACCCGTTTTACCGGTTTGACCGGGAAGAAACCCATCTGCGGGCCGACTTTACAATGGACACATTCTTACCGGTTGACGGAATCAGCCGCTTCACGTTTGCGACAAGCCGCAACGACCGGATCTACCGCAACCCGTCCGAAGACTATCCCCCGGTGGTGAACAGCACCTACGACGGCCGGATGGACACCTGCACGTGGCACAATGTGCTGCAGCTGGAAGCGGGCACCCTGTCTTTCGGACTGGAGCATATCCGGGAAACCGGTGAATCCATGTATGAGAGCGACGGGTATCTGGACATCTTCCAGCGGCAACACGTGGGCACCGACAGCGCCTATGTCAACCTGACGACGGACCGGCTGGGCCTCCAGTGGAATGCCGGGCTTCGCTGGGATGACCACGATGCGTTCGGCAGTGAACTGACCGGATCCATCGGGGCCGTGAAACTCCTGGCGGAAAGCGGCATCCGTTTGCGGGTGCATGCGGGGACGGCGTTCAAGGCCCCTTCGCTGTATCAACTGTATTCTCCTTACGGCAATACGGAACTGGAACCGGAAGAAGCCACCAGCTGGGAAGCGGGGATGGAGAAATCCCTGATGGACAACCGTCTGATGTTGGGGCTCACCTGGTTTGACAGCTCATATGATCAGATGATTGATTTCGACCCGGTCAACTGGGTGTATATCAATGTGGCAAGCGCCAGCGTCCGCGGCTCGGAAATCTACCTTCAGTACCTGGAGACCGGATTCGGCTGGCAGCTGGCGTACAATTTCTTCCATGCGGTGGACGAGGACACCGGTGAACAGTTGTTGCGAAGGCCCCGGTCCAGTATCACCGCCGCGTTTCATCTGAAAGGCGATCGGTGGAGTATCTATACCACCCTCATGTACAACAGCAGCCGGGAAGACCTGGACTTCTCCGCATGGCCCGCAGCAAGGATCACACTGGACAGTTTTCTGCTGATTGATCTGACGGTGAATGTTGAACTGACACCGGCCTGGAACCTTTATGTCCGCGGTCTTAATCTGACCGACGAAACCTACGAACTCGTCAACGGGTTCGGAACATTGGGGGCCAGCTGGTATGCCGGTGTCCGATATCAGATCGACCGATAGGAGAAAACAACGATGATGCGAACACTCACGGCCTGTATGTTCAGCCTGCTGGTACATGCTTCCGTGGCCGCGGGGGGAGTGGTATCCCTGATGCCCTCCATCACCGATATGGTGGTGGAACTGGGAGCGGGGGACCGCCTCACCGGTGTGACCCGGTATTGCATCATCGCGGACCGTCCCGACCTGACGCGTCTGGGGGGCATGTATGATCTGAATGTGGAGGCCCTGCTGAAATTGAACCCGGATCTGGTGCTCGCCTACCGGGGAGCGGAACGGACACTGGCGCCGCTGGAAAACGCCGGCATTCGCGTTCGGTATTTCGGCATCAATACGCTGGAAGACATCCTGACTACGTACCGGGAAGTGGGAAAGGAACTGGGACGGGAAACGGAAGCCGCCAGACAGGTGGAACAGGTCCGTGATCTACTGCAACCCGTAACCGTCGCGCCGACGCCCCGTATTCTGGTTGTTCTGGGAGAAGAGGGACTGGAGCGGGGCCCGGTTTATGTGGCAGGTCGTTGTGTCTACGGAGAAATCATCCACCACCTGGGAGCGGTGAATCCGGTCGATTCCCCGGCGGCTTATCCGTCGGTGGGACGGGAGGGTCTTCTCTCGCTGAAACCGGATCTGATCCTGCTGATCACCGAGCATAAGGTGCCGGACCCAACCGCCACAGGGATGCTGTCACTGATTAACGGGAACGGACATCTGTCCATTGTCAATGTCTACGGGGACAAGGCCATGCATCCGGGGCCTGCCCTGTTTCAACTGATTCCGGAAATCCGGGATTTAATGGAGCGTTATGCTGCAGATCCAGAAGCTGACCTGTCCGGACATACTCGTATCCGTTGAACTGGAAGCGGCCCCGGATGAATTCCTGGGCCTGGCCGGTCCCAATGGTTCGGGCAAAACCACACTGCTGAAGTGTGTCTCGGGCATTATCCGTTCCTATGACGGCGCTATCCGGATCCGCGGTCGGAACATCCGGCAGATGACCCAGCGGGAACTCGCTTCCGCCGTGTCCTATGTGCCCCAGATCGTGGAAACCCGGATTCCCTACACCGTCATGGATTTCATGATGATGTCGCGGTTCCCTCAGTTTGGACTGACCCGTCAGACCCCGCCATCCGGTCCGCTGGAAGGAATACTGGAGGACCTGGATATCATCCATCTGAAAGACCGGATCACCGGGACCCTGAGTGGCGGTGAACTGCAGAAGGTACTGATTGCAGCCGCGCTGGCCCAGGACACCCCGTTGGTGCTCCTGGACGAACCGGCCTCCCATCTGGACCCGCTCAAGGGAACGGAACTGGTGGACCTGTTGATTCAATTGAAAGAGCGGCGCGACCGGCTCTACCTGATGGTGTCCCACCAGGCGGAACACCTGACCCTGATCACCGACCGAGTGGTAGCACTGAAAGACGGACAGGTTCTGGGAAGCTTCCCGCCGGACTGTGCCGGCGATCCGGACTGGCAGCAACAGGTCTATGGAACGGTGGTGGGCTCATGAAACGGACCATTCTGATGGTACTGATTCTGGCGGCCGCCCTGACCCTGCCCCTGTTCTGGCCCACCAGTCTCCTGGGATCACTGAACGGAGAAACGTCCCGGCTGATCCTGTTTCAGATCCGGTTGCCCATGCTGTTGACCGCACTGTTCGCCGGGGGCGTCCTGGCGGGGGGCGGCATGGCGTTCCAGGCGTTGTTCCGCAATCCGCTGGCCACACCTTACACGCTGGGCATTTCGGCCGGCGCTGCATTCGGCGCCGTCAGTTGGCTGGTTCTGAAAGGGGGCGGTGCTTCCGGTCTGGTACTGCCGGTC
>DAINNF010000182.1:0-4034 GCA_036736005.1 Acidobacteriota bacterium | reverse complement strand
CAACCTTCCTCCCGGGGCAGGAAAAAGGCCCGCCGGTCCGGCGGGCCTGAGAAAAATGCTCTGTTCCGATGTTACATCAGACCACGACTTTTCAACAATGGCTCGATCTTCGGTTCCCGGCCACGGAATGCCTTGTACATTTCCATGTAGTCCTTCGACCCGTTCTTGGCCAGGACTTCGTTACGGAACCGCGCAGCGGTTTCCTGGTTAAACAGGCCGGTTTCCTTGAATGCCTCGAATGCGTCGTTGTCCAGAACACCCGACCACAGATAGGAATAATAACCGGCCGCATACCAACCGATGATATGCGCGAAGTATGTGGTGTGATAGCGCGGTTCGATTTCCGGAATCAGGCCGATGCTGTCCAGGTAGCTCTTCTCAAACTTGTTGATGTCCAGATCCTGCTGTTCCTTCAGGGTATGGTATTTCATGTCCAGCAGACTTGCCGCCACGTACTCAACCGTTGCAAACCCCTGATTGAAGTAATTGCTGTTGGAGATCTTCTGCACCAGTTCCGCCGGCATGGGTTCGCCGGTCTGATAGTGTGTGGCATAGTGTGCCAGAACTTCCGGCTGGGTTGCCCAGTGTTCCATGATCTGGCTGGGCAGCTCCACGAAATCGGTGGAAATGAACGTGGTCCGATATGTCACGTCCGACATCATGCCGTCCAGTGCATGACCGAATTCATGGAACAGGGTTTCCACCTCGTCCAGGCTCAGCAGTGCCGGCGTATCTCCGGATGGTTTGGTGAAATTGGTTACCACGGTCACAACCGGATCAACACGCTGGCCGTCCTCTTTGTATTCATCCTGATAACTTCCGCACCAGGCCCCCTGCCGTTTGCTCGCCCGGGGATAGAAATCCATGTAGAGTACAGCCAGGTGACTGCCATCCTTATCCTTTACCTCGAATGCCTGGGCATCCGGATGGGGTGTCGGAATATCCTGGATCGGTTCAAATGTGAGTCCGTAGAGTTTGTTTGCCACCCAGAAGACACCGTCGCGAACCTTGTCCAGCTGGAAATACGGCCTGAGTTCATTGTCATCCAGGTCATATTTCTGTTTTCTCAGTTTTTCCGCGTAATACCACCAGTCCCAGGACGCCAGCTTGAAGCCACCGCCTTCTGCATCGATAATGGCCTGCATCTCGTCACGTTCCTGCTTGGCAACCGGCAAAGCGGCATCCCACACCCGGTCCAGCAGATCATATACATTGTCCGCATTCCGGGCCATACGGGTTTCCAGCTGATAGTCAGCGAATGTATCATAGCCAAGGAGTTTGGCCTTCTCCACGCGGAGATTCATGATCTGAGCCACAATATCCTTGTTGTCATGTTCATTGTTGTTGTTTCCCCGGTGGGTATACGCCATGTACAGCTTTTCCCTCAGATCCCGTTTCGGTGAATAGGTCAGGAAAGGCAGCATGCTGGGCTTGTGGGTCGTAAACACCCATTTTCCTTCAAGACCCGCTTCGGTCGCAGCTTCCGCTGCACCTGCGATCACCGATTCCGGCAACCCTTCCAGGTCCGCTTTGTCCTCAATCACCAGTTTGAAATCATTGGTTTCCGCCAGCAGATTCTGGTTGAACTGAACGGCCAGTTTGCTCAGCTGCTGATTGATCATTTTCAGTTTGGCCTGCTGATCTTCATCCAGCAATGCACCGTTCCGGACATAGCCCTTGTAAAGACGTTCCAGCAGGTACATCTGCTCTTCCGTCAGATTCAAATCATTCCGCTGATCATATACAGCTTTCACCCGTTCGAACAGCTTCTTGTTCAGTCGGATTTCATCCGAGTGAGCGGACAACCTGGGCGACATTTCCCGGTTGATGGTCTGGATGTCGTCACTGGTATTGGCCGAACTGAGACCGTAGAACACCGCAGAAACCTTGCTCAGTAATTCACCGGACTTGTCCAGTGCCACGATTGTATTGTCGAACGTGGGCGCATCCGGGTTGTTTACAATGGCATCAATTTCAGCATTGTGGTCCGCCATGCCTTTTTCAAAGGCGGGAACAAAGTGTTCCGGTTTGATCTTGTCAAACGGCGGCACCTGGAATGGTGTCTCATATTCCGTAAAAAACGGGTTCATGTCCGTGTCTCCCTTGTCAGCCGCACCGCCGCAGGCCACTGAAATCAAGCCTGCCGCCAGCAGAAGCATCAACAATTTGTTCATCGGTGGTATCCCCTCCTGAAGAGAATGTCAGACAGGAAAAATGGTAACAGGTTTTGAGCCCGGTGATAATGGTGAAGTGTTGACATTTGACTGGATTCGATTTTGAATAATCCTGAACCATAGCCGGTAATCGTTCCATGCCGAACAGCTGCAGGATGATCCTGTATGCTCTGAAAGGAGATCAGAGGATGAAAAAAAATCGTTTGCTCATACTCATGGCAGCCATACTTGCGTCTGCGGTCACGTCCTTCGCGGGGACCCTGGATGTCATCGGCACATGGGAAGGAAATCTGCAGGTAGGGGGTCAGGCGTTACCGCTTGTCTTTCACATCGAAGGAAATGCGAAAGAGGGCTGGCACGCCACGATGGACAGTCCAAAACAGCAGGCATTCGGGATCCCGGTCAACAAAGTGGAATGGGATGGAAACATCCTGACGCTTGTCAGCGAAGCCGTTCGGGGAACGTTTACCGGAAAACCGACGGCGGAGGGAAAACTGGCAGGCGAATGGAAACAGGGCGGCCAGTCGTTTCCGCTTACGCTCACCAAATCGGACAGGAAACCGGAACCGCCTTCCGAAACGGATCAGAAACAGATGGACACCATCAAGCAGTTGTTCACCATGGAATCCGGCTATGCGGAACTGTTCCATGAATCTTTCCTGAAACAGGTTCCCGAGAAGGAAGTGGTACGGATTCTCAAAATGTACAAAGATAAGCTGGGCATGCTGAAATCCATCAAAGGAGCCAACGGAAGCTACACACTGTTCTTTGAAAAGGGACAGGCACCCTGCAAAATCTCCCTGACGCAGGAAGGTCTCATCCAGGGCCTGTGGTTTGGAAACTACACCCTGACGGACGCCGACCCCAACCAGACAATGAACAAACTGAAACGGCTGGATGGAGACATATCCGTTACTGTTACCCGAAACAACCAACCTCTCTTTCAATACCGGTCCGACCGCCCCATGGCGGTCGGGTCCGCTTTCAAGCTTTACATTCTGAAAGCGCTCACCGACAAGGTAAACCGTGGTGAACTCACATGGGATCAGACCATCCCCATCCGGGCGGCATACAAATCCCTGCCCTCCGGCATGCTTCAGAATTGGCCGGACGGCACCCCCATGACGCTTCAGTCACTGGCCCATCTGATGATTTCCATCAGTGACAATACCGCTACAGACCATCTTCTCCATTTTCTCGGCAGAAAAACCGTGGAAGCCGTTGCTCCGGAAACCATGCATCCGTTTCTGAGCACAGCAGAGATGTTCCGCCTGAAGTGGGGCGGTCGTGAAGACCTGCTCCATGCGTTTGTCTCGGGAGATACGGAAACACGGCGCCGGATTCTGAACCGCACACATGAAATTCCACTGAACACGCTTCGAATCGATATGAGCAAACCGGCCTATGTGGATTCGGTAGAGTGGCTGGTTTCCACCGAAGATCTCTGCCGGCTGATTTTCGAGTTGAGAATGAACCCTTCACTTTCCATTAACCCCGGACTTGCCAGCCCCGATATGTGGGGAAAAATCGGCTTCAAGGGAGGGAGTGAACAAGGGGTTCTGAACTATACCCACATGGTGCAGAAAACAGCTGACAGTCCGGTGTACTGCATATCCGCCACACTGAATACACCGGACAAGGTCGATACCGGGCTTACCGACACCTTCACATCCCTGGTAACCGAATTGATCAGCTCGCTCAACACCACTGACTGACAGCCGGCACGCGAACACGAAACCTGCGTCGTCCAGCGTTCGTATCAAAGCAACAGGTTACCTGATTTGACGATGCGTGCGTGTACGTGCGACCGAACAACCCGGCAGAGAACCAACCTGAGCTCACGCTCACCCGCAAGCCCCT
>DAINNF010000181.1:0-4125 GCA_036736005.1 Acidobacteriota bacterium | reverse complement strand
ATGCTCGCATTCAAATGAGACGGATGGAATTGGGCCAGGAAGCGGGATTCTCAATCCCGTAGAGCCGATCCCGTAGCTACCCGTTTACAACGTGCTGACAACTTCGCTGAGATCTCCGATGGTCCAGTGGTAGCGCGCTTTTGCAATGACCACATTCCACTTCGCGGTCACTTCCGCCGCCTCCGCATCGCTGAGCGCCTGCTCGGTATCCAGCACGTCATGAATCGTCGCGGCATTCACCTTGTACCGCTCTTCCACCAGCCGCAGCGACTCCCGTGCCTCGGCCACGCGGCTTTCCGCAGCCGCAGCCGCTTCCACCGCCGCCGTATACCCGGCATGGGCGTTCCACACCTGCTGGCTCACCTGCAGTTTGACCTGGTCCAGTTTCGCCTCGGCCACCGTCACCTGACTGCGGGACGCACTGATACGATGCTTCTTCTTCCCTCCGGTAAACACCGGGATCCGCACATTCACGCCCACCGACCAGGTATCTTCGTCCGGAAAGAACTGGGTGTCCCGACGTCCCACCGCCGCGCTGGCCACCACCTTGGGAGCAAACGCACTCTTCGCCAGTTTTACTTCCTGGCGTGCCGCGGCGGTCTGTTCTTCCTTCTGCGCCACTTCACTTCGTCGCTGCAGTGCCCGCTCCACCGCTGCCTGTACATCTTCGACGGCCGGATCGTCCGCCACCGCCGGACGCGGGGCGATCACCAGCGGTTCCGCCGCCGGACGTCCCATGGCCAGGTTCAGGTCGCCCTGTGCCACAGCCAGTTGCCGCTTCGCCTCGGCAATGGCCTGTCGTACATGGGCCTGCTCGGTCCTGGACCGCACCACGTCCAGTCGTGGCGCCGTGCCGATCTCATAACGGGCCTCCGCCAGCTTCAGATGATCGTCCGCCCGTTTCAGCCGGTTCTGCACCGCCTGCAGGGAGTCTGTCGCGGCCAGCATCCGGAAGTAGGCCTCGGTCACCCGCAACCGGACCACACGGGCCATGCTCTCGGCATTGTAGCCGGCCGCCCCGGCCCGGGCCTTCGCCATATCCACGGACGCCGCCCGTCCACCGGAATCGTACAGCGTATAACTGGCACGGATATCGGCCGAAAAGTCATCGGTTGGACCGATGATCGGAGACAAACCCGGGATAGAGAGTCCGTCCGGCAGAAATGCCAGTTGCTGCCACCGGGAGATCCCCGCCACAGCTTCCACCTGAGGCCAGTAGTCGCCCTTCTGTTCTTCAATCCTGGCTTTCGCAGCATCCACCGCTCCCGCGGCCCCGGCAAGGTCGGGGTTGTTGGCCAGCGCCAGTTCGAGGCAGCTTTTCAGGTCCATCGGGGCGGGATCGCCCGTTTCGCTCTCAGCAACCGCCGGAATCGTCACGATAGCGACAACCAGCAGAAAAATATAAATCGGTTTCAGGCGCATATCTTTGCTCCTTCCATCAGGATTGTGTTTTCTTGAACCGAGTGGTGGCCAGCCATATGGTGACCAGCCCCATGGCCAGCAATGCTCCCATCTGGGGAAGCAGCACCGAAAGCCCGGTCCCTTTCTGAAAGATGAACCGGATCACCACCAGGTAATACCGCATGGGATTGAACAGGGTCACCCACTGAACCACCTCCGGCATATTGCTGATCGGAAACATGAGTCCGGACAACAGCACCGAGGGCAGCATGTAGAAGAATGTGCCCATCATGGCCTGTTGCTGGGTATCACTCACGGTGGAAATCAGCAGTCCCACGCCCATAATCGTCAGGAGGTAAAGCCCCGAACCCAGCAGCAGAATCAGCAGATTCCCCCTGAGTGGCACACCGAAACCGATCAGTGCAGCTATGGTCACCACCGCCACATCAATCAGTCCGATCATGCCGAACGGCAGGGTCTTGCCCAGCATGAACTCGGTCGGAGTGATGGGGGTGACGATCAGCTGTTCCATGGTTCCGATTTCCTTTTCCCGGACCACCGCCATACTGGTAAGAATCAGGGTCACTATGGAGACCAGGATGGCCATGATGCCGGGAACGAAATAGTTGCTGCTCTTCAGATTTTCGTTGAACCAGGCCCGTACCCGGAGATCGATGCCCGGGACGGCGGGTGGCGCCCCCATGGAGCGTCTCAGCTGCTGTCCCAGCATGTCCGCACCGAAACCGGACACGATTGCATTACAGTAACCCAGCACAATGGAGGCAGTATTGGAATCGGTCCCGTCCACAATCACCTGCAGCGGGGCGGAACGACCGGCCCGGATGTCCGCCTCAAGACCGGGATTGATCCGGATGACCGCCAGGGCGTCGCCACGATCCAGGACACCGGAAATGTCCGCGTCCCGCTCCAGCCGGCCCGCGTCTTCAAAATAACGGGAAGACACGAACCGGTCCACCAGTTCCCGGCTCATCACCGAGTTGTCCCGGTCCATGATGGCGGTGGGAACATTTTCCACGTCCGTGTCCATGGCATTGCCGAATATCACCAGCTGGATAATGGGAAGGACGAATACCACCAGTCGCATCCGGGGATCCCGCAAGACCTGGATCAGTTCTTTTTTCATCATGTGTCGAATTCGTTCCCACATGGCTACTCCAATCGCTTATCAAATTTGCGGACTGCAATACCCACCATACACACGGCAAATACCGTGAGCAGAAGGGCGTCCATCCAGAATGCGTTGAGGCCCAGCCCTTTCAGATAGATCGATTCGATCATGCTGATGAAATACCGGGCCGGTACGATATGGGTGATCGCTTTGAGCGGCAACGGCATACTGTCAATCGGGTACACGAAACCGGAGAGCAGAAGGGCCGGCAGATAGGTGATCACAACAGACAGCTGACTGGACAGCAGTTGACTCTTGGTTGCAATGGACACCAGCATGCCGATCATCAATCCCCCCACCAGAAAAATGAAGGACACCCCGCCCAGCAGCAGATAGCTGCCGCGCATGGGCACCTGGAACAGCCAGCGGCCCATCAGGATAACGATCAGCACATCGATGGCCCCGATCATCAGGTAGGGCAGCAGCTTCCCGATCACCAGCTCTGCCGGCTTCACCGGTGTGGAAATCAGTTGCTCCATGGTACCGGTCTCCCATTCCTTGGATACGGTCAGCGACGTCAGCAATGCGGCCAGGATCATCATGATCACCGCGATCAGGCCGGGAATGATGAAGTTCCGGGATGTGAGGTCTTCATTGAACCAGACTCTCGGCTGAAAGTTGACCGGTTGATTCAGACCGTTCAGGCCCCGGTTCTTTGCCCACTGTACTTTCAGGTTGAGTGAACACTTGGCGATAATTGAATTGAAATATGCCCGCACGATAGACGCCGTGTTGGCATCGCTGCCGTCCAGAACCACCTGAACCGGTGCTTCACGACCGACGGCCAGATCGTCTGAAAATCCATTGGGGATAACCAGAACTGCAATGGCTTCACCACTGTCTATGGCATGGACCACCTCCGCTTCCGTATCGATGAAGCGTTTGATGTGAAAATACCGGGATCCGTCGATCTGGCTGATCAACCGGCGGCTGGCCGGTGTTCCGTCCTGGTTCCATACCAAAGTGGGTACCCGGTCCACGTCCAGCGTCAGCGCATATCCAAACAGCAACAGCAGGGTCACCGGGATCACGAAAGCCAGAATCAGGCTCCAGATATCCCGGCGTACATGGATCCATTCTTTTCGGGCCAGTGCCATCAGTCTGCCCGGACGAATCATGACACCCTCCCGTTTCGATCCGTTTCTTCGATCAGGGAGACAAATACGTCTTCCAGGGACGGAATGATCTGCTCCAGGCCGGTTACTGTAAACCCTTCCTTTTCCAATATTGTGCGAACGGCCTGCAGGGCCGGTTCCACGTCCTCCACCACGAGATGAAGGCCGTTGCCGAACAACGCCCCCTCCAGAATGTTCGGGTCCTGTTCCACGATTTCCAGCGCCTCATGCGGCCGGTCACACATGACTTCCAGAACACTGTGCTGCATCCGTTCCCGCTTCAGGGATTCCGGGGTGCCCAGTGCGATCAGGTCACCCCGGTAGATCAGACCGATCCGGTTGCAGTATTCCGCTTCATCCATGTAATGGGTGGTGACAAATACCGTTACTCCTGCCGCGGACATATCGTAAATCAGGTCC
>DAINNF010000180.1:0-4193 GCA_036736005.1 Acidobacteriota bacterium | reverse complement strand
CAGACAAAGCCACGGGTCGTAGCCAGCCTGCAGGTCCAGCCTGCCATGGCCCCCCGTATCAATTGCACCGGGACAGTACATCCACACACCGCCTGTCAGAGAGCGATCTCCCGGTAGAAACACGCCGTCCATCAGCCCGAATGCTTACGAAGTCTGAATGCTGCAGGGACAAAAGGAACGGGCCCCGAAAATCGGAGCCCGTTATTGCAATCGTATGAAAGTTGCGGCTGATCAAAGATCAGCAATGGTCTGGTGAGCGCGTCGAATCAGCCGAGTATACTTGAATGTCGGATACCCGTCATCATTCCGGAATTTTCTCAACCGACTGGGACCCATATTGTATGCAGCCAGTACCATGTTCATGTCATTGAACCGGTCAGCCAGCCTTTTCAGATATCGTATACCAAGGGTAACGTTCAACTGGGGGTTGTACAGATTATCCTGCTCCCGCAGAACAATACCGTATTCAGCCGCCATTGCACGCCCCGTGGCCGGCATCAGCTGCATCAGCCCGATAGCCCCAACGGGCGAGGTTGCATGTTTATTAAAAGAACTTTCGGTCTTCATGACCGCCATCACGAACTCCACGGAAAAACCGTTATCCAGGCTTTCCCGTGCTATGATCCGCGCCAGATCATCTTTTTCCGCATCGCTCAGATTTGTCCGAACGCTGTCAAATACCTGGCGCACCCTGTCTTGCCTCTGCTTCAACTCCACGAAGCGGGCCATGTCTTCATACTTGACCTGGGATTCGTTTACAATCGGCTGAGTAACCGGAATGCTGGTCGACAATAAGCTCACCATAAGACCGATCAGCAGTATTTTTGCGACGTTACTCATAAGCATCCTCCCAACGGAGGCATACGATATCACACGTTATAAGATAGTCAACAAGAAAAAAAATGCCAGTGACAAAAGTCACCAAATCCGATTTTTTCGGCATTTTGACGCAAAATACTGTGTTTTCATCGGTATTTTGTGATACGAACACGCAAAAAATCGGGATTTCACCTTCCGAAAGAAATTCCGATCGCTTCCGCAGCTTTTACCAGTTGACCTTCCGGATCGACCGTCTTCAATCCCTCAATCGCATCCCGGATGGGGACCACTTCAATGCGCGGTGTACGCAAACATACCATGTGTGCATCCCTTCCCTGGGCCAACGCTTCAACCGCCTCAACGCCGAAACGGGTAGCCAGTATCCGGTCATATGCTGTTGGTGAACCACCCCGCTGAAGATGTCCCAGCACCGTCACGCGCACATCCATACCTGTACAGGTGCTGATCTGCTCTCCGACGACATTCCCGATTCCACCAAGCCTGGGGGCTTTCCCCTTCACTCCGGTTTCCTGGTAGACCATCTCACCCCCCACCGGACGGGCCCCTTCCGCAACAACGACAAGAGAGAACTTGCTGCCCAGTTTGTTTCGACGGATGATCTTGCTGCAGACTTTGTTGATGTCGTATTCAATCTCCGGTATCAGGATCACATCGGCACCGCCGGCAATCCCCGACTCCAACGAAATCCACCCTGCATAGCGCCCCATCAGCTCAATCACAATCACGCGATGATGACTCTGAGCCGTGGTATGGAGACGGTCCAATGCTTCAGTAGCCGTGGTAATGGCGGTGTTAAAACCAAATGTGTAATCCGTAGCTTTCAGATCATTATCAATTGTCTTTGGCACGCCGACAATCCGTGCCCCTTTGCGTGTCAGCTGGTCCGCGATATTCAACGTCCCGTCACCACCGATCACCACAAGCCCGTCAATGTCGAGAATATTCAAATTCTCAATCACCTTGTCGGACATGTCCTTCACCAGTTCCTGGCCATCCTCGTGCACCACATATTCAAATGGATTACCCCGGTTTGTGGTGCCCAGGATCGTACCGCCCTGGGGGAGAATCCCGCGAATGCCGAATTCCGTCAACTCTACGAGGGACGTACCCGTTACGAGTCCTTCGAACCCGTCCGGAACACCATATACCCGCCAGTTGTATTTTCGGATTGCAGCCTTAACCACCCCGCGAATCACCGCGTTGAGGCCGGGACAATCCCCTCCACCTGTCAAAATTGCAATTTTCTTGATTCGATCGGCTGCGTCCGTCATGTTGCACTCCTTCCTATCCGTCATCTGCCTGCATATCAGCAACAGACTGTTGTTCTCCATGATCTGCACTTGAGAATATACCGACCGTTTGCGTGTTTGTAAACATAATCGGAAGAATTCATCGCCTGTACAACCATCTCCCCCGTTGATGCATACATTCCTTTATTGTAAGCTCTTCAGTGACTGATCGCCCTGTCTACATGAAGGAGTCCTATGCAGAAACAGCCCCGGAACCTGCTGGTTCATGAAACAAGCCCCTACCTGCTCCAACACGCATCCAACCCGGTAAACTGGCGACCCTGGGGGACACATGCATTCCGGGAGGCGATGGAGCGGGATCTTCCTGTTTTTCTATCAATCGGCTATTCCACATGCCACTGGTGCCATGTGATGGAGAAGGAATCTTTCATGGATACGGACGTGGCAGAAATCCTCAACACCCAATTTGTCTGCATCAAAGTGGACCGGGAGGAACGACCGGATATTGACGGGCAGTATATGAAGGTCTGTCAATTGATGACCGGAAGTGGGGGATGGCCCCTGACCGTTATTCTGACACCGGATAAGATTCCTTTTTTTGCCGCGACCTATATTCCGAAAACATCCCGATACGGCAGATCCGGGCTGATGGAACTGCTGCCCCGAATAGCCGATCTATGGCGAGACAGCCGACAGGTATTGCTTCAGCCTACCGACCGGTTGTTGCAGACGCTGAATCAGGGAGCACAAGCGGAAAAGCACGGGCTCATCAACAGGGACACGGTGAAACGTGCTTTTCGTCACCTGGAACAGCAGTTTGACCCGGTTCACGGCGGTTTTGGAGACCACCCCAAATTCCCCACTGCCCATCACCTGAACTTTCTGCTCCAGTTCAGTGTGCAATTCAACAGCTCCCGGGCCCGGGATATTGCCCTTCGAACACTGGATATGATGGCGCTGGGCGGAATTCATGATCACATTGGGGGCGGATTTCACCGGTATTCCACAGACACCCGGTGGCAAGTCCCCCACTTCGAAAAGATGCTGTACGACCAGGCATTGCTGATCGTACCCTACCTGACCGCCTACCAGTTGACCGGCCGCCCGGCTTATCTCCGTGTCGCGAACCGGACCATTGACTATGTTCGGGACAGGTTGACGGACGAGACCGGCTGTTTCATGTCCGCAGAAGACGCGGACAGTGATGGGAAAGAGGGCGCATTCTATGTCTGGTCTGCCGCCGAAATTCGTGACGTTCTGGGACCGGATACATCAGTTCTGCAGGCCTTGTATCCGATCCGGGATGAAGGCAACTACCGGGATCCCATCCACGGCAATGAATCAAAGAACATTTTATATATAGATGAACAGTTGCTGCATGAAATGCTCGAGACAACAGCCGAGGAACCACTCTACAAAGAACTGGACACGTTGCTGAACCGACTGAAATTGCATCGGGACAGCCGGTCAAGCCCCAATGTGGACCATAAAGTCCAGACCGACTGGAACGGAATGATGATCACCGCCCTGGCATCTGCATATCTGGTGACCGGGGACCATCAGGCGCTGACCTTGGCTGAACACGCAATGAATGGCATACTTTCTCAAGCAGAACATCTGGGAACCCTGCCGCATATCTGCAGGGAGGAATCGCCCATTGTACCGGGATTTCTGGATGACTATGCGTGGCTGATTCAGGCCTTGATGAACCTGTACCAGGCCACCTTTGACCCCTACTGGCTGGACCATGCGGTCCGGTTTTCACATACACTCATCGATCAGTTTGAAACGCCCGGCCGCGGATTCTCGTTCACCGGCACCAGACATGAACCCATCCTGTTCGATCAGTTTGACAATTTCGACGGGGCAATCCCGTCCGGCAGTGCCGTTGCACTGGACGCTGTCAACCGGTTGGCCCGCCTCACAGGGGAACCGTCGTGGACAGATACGATAAAGCGCATGGAAGCCGCCTGCTCCGCGCACGTTCAGGAGCACCCGGCAGGACACACCGGAATGTTGACCACAATGATGAATCGCATGGGAAACAGAACGACACTGGTCGTCAGCTGCACCAATTCATCCACCGCCCGGGACGCAACGGCC
>DAINNF010000179.1:0-4324 GCA_036736005.1 Acidobacteriota bacterium | reverse complement strand
CCTTCACTCACCAGCTTTCGGATCTGTTCCCTGGAACCGGAGAAATTCTCATAGGAAATGTCCGGGGCATCTTTCACCACGCCCTTGACTGCATCAATGTCAAAGAAGATCAACACATCATTGGATTTCGACATCGTAACCGCCATCTGGAGCGGCATCAGAAACCGATGCGGTTGATCCGGCCCGGAACTGATATGAAGAAAAAGCCCATCCGATACCGGCTCCGGTTGTACCGTTTCCTGTTTCCCGTTACACCCGATCCACAATGCAAGAAGGGGAACCAAAAGCATGCAGGATACGCGACGCATATTACCCTCCGAATACAAAATCGCACGAAAAATATACATAAGAATATCACAGATCGGAACTTTTCAATATGGAGTGCCGCGAGCAGATCTTTACACCCTTCGTTCAGTCGGACACGTCATTCTCACTCAGTTCAAAAG
The DNA here is from genome assembly GCA_036736005.1 of Acidobacteriota bacterium. Classification (GTDB taxonomy): domain Bacteria; phylum Acidobacteriota; class Holophagae; order Thermotomaculales; family Thermotomaculaceae; genus DAINNF01. The sequence goes on along the minus strand of DAINNF010000179.1, from coordinate 3,878 downwards.
CCAGTGCCGCAAGCGCCGCACTGCCCAGTTCCAGTTCCCGGGGATGAACCCGGTCAACCGTATCATTCTCCGAATGATGGACATCAAAATAACGCTGACAGTCTACGGCCAGACCCAGCCGGACTCCGGCCATCTGCAGATGTGACGTATCCGCACCGCTTCCACCCTTCCGGAACCAGTCAATAGAAACCGCGTTCAATAATGGAAGCCATCCGTTCAACGTCCTCAACTGGGCGCCTGTTCCATCCACATAGAAACCCCTGGGTACAAATCCGCCCCTGTCCGACTCTACGGCAGCGACCAGTTTCTCGGGTTGACGGGACTGCCAGTCTGCATATGCTGACGCCCCCTGGCTGCCATACTCTTCACTGACAAACAGCACACACCGTATGGTGCGCCCGGGCACCACTCCCTGGCGAATCAGCAGCGACAACGCCTCCAATACATGGACACAACCTGATCCGTTGTCGTGGGCGCCGTCTCCGGCATTCCAGGAATCAATGTGCGCTCCCAGCAACACCACTTCATCGGGCCGTTCATGGCCCGGAATTTCACCAATCAGATTCCATGAGGGCACATCCGGTTCGATCCTGCAATCCATGCGCAGTTTTACGGAAACCGTGCCAACCTGCTGAACCAGTTCCTGCAGACGAACCGCGTCCACAACACTGATCGCCGCAGCCGGAATGTGGTTTTCCGAACGATACACCAGCGTTCCCAGGTGAGGTACCCGGTCATTTCTTGTTGTAAGAGATCGGACCAATACGGCTTTTGCCCCGTACCGGGCAGCCGTGTCCGCACCGAACAGGCGACCCGGTGCCAGTTTTCCGTAACCCGAGAAGGTGTTCAGGACACCCGCCGGAAATGGTTCATTGATCAGCACAACCGCATCTTGAATTTCATCCTTCCGGGTCTCGATCTCCTCCGGAGAATGAACAACTACCAGGGGCCCCTCAACGCCCCCTTCCGGTGTGGGTACGCTCCGGCCCAATGCTGCAACCGACAATCCGGGCGTCATTTTCATCTCAGGGTTCGTCACAACAAGCGAAGCTGTTCCGGGTTTCCAGCCGGGAACCATAACGGGCTGGCGGCGGATATTCTGAAAGCCCGCTTCGCGCATGATGTTCTCCGCCTCCCGTTGAGCCGTTTCCAGTCCCGGACTCCCCGTCAGGCGTCCACCCGGTTTGCAGATGCGCTTCAACCAGTGGAAACCCAGCTGATCCGTAAGCGCCCGTTCACGCAGCGCCGTTACCAGAGCCCGGTCTACCGGAACGTTCGGGTTGGAAACACATGGTGCCGCCGTCATGACAAACAGGAAAAGCAGTACAGATCGCATCGCCGGGTTCCTCCTTATCGTTCAAACAGAAACAGATCCCTCCATATGGTGTACCGGACTTCTCTAGCCGATTTTCTCCATCCGCGCCACCGATTCGATATGATAAGTGTGAGGGAACATGTCCACAGGTTGAATCTCCTTCACCTCATAAGTATCCGCCAGCAGCGCCAGGTCCCGGGACATGGTTGCCGGGTCGCAGGAAACATAGACAATCCGTTTCGGAGCCGCCTGAATGATGGCCCGCACAACAGAAGGGTGCATGCCGGAACGTGGGGGATCACAAACCACAACATCGGGTTTCTCACCGACAAAATGCTCAATCCTGTCTTTGATATCTCCCGACACAAATTCACAGTTCTTCACTCCGTTGACATCCGCGTTCTGCCTGGCATCCATCACGGCATTTTCCACCAGTTCAAAACCACGAACCCTGTGTGCAATGTCGGACAGATAAATGGCAATCGTACCCGTCCCGCAATACAGGTCCCACAATGTTCCGCTGTTGTCTCCCGTAAACCTCCGTACCACTTCATACAGGTGTTCCGCCTGCCGGGAGTTGGTCTGGAAAAACGCATCCGGAGATATGGAAAACCGGTATCTCCCGATTGTCTCCTCAATGCGTGGAACACCATACAGCAGCGTGTAAGACTGTCCCTGGGCCACCTGCGCCCGCCGTTCATTTACGGTATTGATCATGGAAACAACTTCGGGATACCTGTCTGTTATTCTGTCCACCCAGCCCGCAAGTTCGGCGGACACGTCGTGACTGGTCACCACGTTAATCATCACCTGGTGTGGATTCAGAGATTCCCGGAATACCAGGAATCGCAACACGCCGGTGTGATGGCGGGAATGGTAAACAGGCAATCCCGAATCCCTGAACCACTTCCGACAATCCTCCAGAATCCCGTTCAGGAGCTCGGATTGAAGCAGGCACCGTTCAATATTGAGAATCCGGTCAAACCGCCCGGGAAGGTGAAACCCGATGGCAAATTCTTTGGTTATGGTCTTGTCCTGAAGCTGTTGAGGTGTCAACCAGCCGGACTCGGCAAATGAAAACTCCATTTTGTTTCGATAGCCGAAAACAGGTTCGGCATGCAGGGGGTCATGGATCGGAACATCCTCCAGACCTCCCACACGTGAAACAAGTTCCTGCACGTGCTCTTTCTTGTATGCCAACTGGATTTCATATGGCAGATTCTGCCATTTGCAGCCCCCGCAATGATCAAAATGCTTGCAGGGAGCAGGAATCCGTTGGGGAGCGGGTTCCAGGATTTCCAGCAGGCGTGCTTCGGCAAATGATTTTTTCACTTTCATGACGGTTGCCCGAATCCGATCCCCCGGGACCGTCCCGGGGACAAACACAACGAATCCGTCTACCCGGGCGATCCCCCGCCCGCCGAAAGCCATGTCCTCAATTCGTAATTCCAGCTCTTCCCGTCGCTTCATGATGCTCCTTGTCTGTGCTTGCACATACCCGGCGATTATAGCCGTCAACCCCGGTGGGGTAAAGAAAACATCACAGCACGGGACGGCACACCGAATGGTTACAGAGTGTTACAGACCCGTCCATTTACCGACCGTATAATGCAAAGTGGAATGGAAATGCCGGTCCCGCCGGGTTGGGCGGCCGGCTCAAGGAGGATGAGAGGAATGAAGAAGTGGATTGTGCTGATCATCCTGCTGGCCGTGGTCGGAACAGCATGGATACTCTTGCGGAAACAGGAAACTGAGGAGCCCGGAGGATTTCAGACTGTCGCACTGGAACGGGGCGATCTGGAAAACACGGTCTCCAGCACCGGTACGTTGAACCCGATGGATGTCGTGGAAGTCGGCACTCAGGTGTCGGGTACACTGGATCAGGTACTGGTGGATTTCAACGACACCGTGAAAAAAGGACAACTGATTGCGGTTCTGGACAAGCGTGTGTTGAAAGCCGCGGTTGAGGACGCCACAGCCTCATTGATGAAATTCCAGGCCCAGCGGGATCTTGCCCTTTCCGAACTGAAACGGGCGGAACGACTGTTCACCGACAAAATGATTTCCGAACAGGAGTACACGCGGTACCGGACCGATGCAGAAACCGCAAAGGCAAATGTCATTTCAGCGGAAACATCACTGGAACGGGCAAAGACCAACCTCAACTATGCCGAAATCCGGTCCCCCATTGACGGAACTGTCATTCAACGGAATGTGGAGCCGGGACAGACTGTTGCAGCAAGTTTCTCAACACCCACCCTTTTCCTCATTGCATCCGACCTGGAAAAAATGGAGATTGAAGCACTGGTAGACGAGAGTGATATCGGACAGATCAAGCTCGATCAGGCGGTCCGATTTACCGTTGAAGCATATCCCAACCGGACCTTTGACGGCCTGGTACAGCAGATTCGACTGCAACCGGAAACCATCAACAACGTGGTGAACTACTCCGTGATCGTGGAGGCAAAGAACCCGGACGGCATTCTGTTGCCTGGAATGACCGCTACCGTGGACTTTATCGCCGAACGGGTGGAAAATGCACTGCTGGTCCCCAATGCCGCGA
>DAINNF010000178.1:0-4341 GCA_036736005.1 Acidobacteriota bacterium | reverse complement strand
ACTGTTCCTCAGAAACGATGGCCTCCAGCCGCTTCTCTTCACGATCTTCAATTGCCATTCGCTGAATCTTCGCCGGACTCATGGCGTTTTCCGCGAACCGTTCGACATCCTCTTCAAACTTGATTACATCGATTTTTTCGCCCCGAAGCTCACGGAGAACAGATTTGATGCGGGATCCACCCACGCCTACACATGCACCGATCGGATCCACGTCCGTATCGTTCGAAAAAACAGCAATCTTGGAACGGTCACCCGGTTCCCGCACGATATTGCGTACCACAACGGTTCCGTCGTATACTTCCGGTACTTCCATTTCGAACAGCTTCATCAACAGGCGCGGATCGGTTCGGGAAAGTTCGACCTGAACATCTCCGGCCTTGTGAATCTCTACGATCACCGCCCGTATCCGGTCGCCAACCGAGTACCGCTCACGTGGCAGCAGATTCTCCCGACGGATGATCCCCTCGGTTTTACCCATGTCCACAATCACGTTGCCCCGCTCGAAACGACGCACCGTCACATTCACAACCTCACCGACCCGGTCTTCGAATTCCTTGAAAATGTTGAAACGTTCATACTCCCGGACCTTCTGAACGATCACCTGTTTGGCAGCATTTGCCGCGATACGCCCCATTTCCGTGGCATTTTTGGCAAAGCGGATCCGTGTCCCCTCTTCCGCGTCCGGGTCAATTTCCTTTGCTTCTTCCAACAGGATTTCCACTTTCGGGTCTTCCACATCGGTGACAGCCGTACGAACGGCATACAGGGAAATGTCCCCTGTCTCGTCGTCTATTTCCACTTCAAATTCACCGTCGTTGCGGTAGAACTTCGACGCTGCATTGACCAGGGCCTCTTTCAGCATCTCCACAATCACTTCCTGATCGATGTTTTTCTCATGCGCCAGCAAATGAATTGCGCTGAGAAAACCCTTGGCTGTCTGACTGCTTTCCCGATTCATGTCTCTAACCTCTCCTATCTATGATGTTCTATTTTTTCTCTTTTCTTGGCAGTTCCACATCGCGCTGAAGGTTGGCGCGACGAATGTTGTCAAAAGGCACCGCGTTCTGTTTGCCATCCACATTGACCAGCACCATGTCACCGGGCTCGTCCATTCCCTCCAGGATGCCCGTCAGATTGCGCTGACCGTCCACCGGCTGTTTGAGCTTCATCTTGACTCTCTCTCCGGCGAACCGGACGAAATCCTTCCGGGTTCCCACAATACGGTCTACGCCGGGAGAAGATACTTCCAGTGAGTATTCGCCCGAGATCATATCCGCCACATCAAGCTCATATCCCAGTTGCCGACTGATCCGTACACAGTCGTCTATCATGACACCGTCTTCCTTGTCAATGAACACCCGCAGTATCCACTTCTTTCCCTCGGACACAAACTCCACATGTACCAACTCCAGTCCTTCCGCCTCAATGATATCTTCCGCCAGTTTTCGGACCTGTTCAACGATACGCATGTGCCCGTCTCCTTCTTCTTCCGTCACTGAAACGAAAAAAGTGGGCATGGCCCACTTTTCCGTAGTGATCCTGATCTACAAGGCGGCACCAGTATCACATGTTTGCGCATCAAATTCAACCGGGTTTTTGGGGTTTGAACGGTCCGGATATGCCGCCCGCATTCCATTTCAGCAACCAACAGATTCCAGCCGGAGCAATGGGAACCCCCTGTGTGCAATCACGGAGAATTACGTTCTGTACGGTTCAACTGTCGGACGGACGATTCCTGCTGCGGGCGCCATTGGGAACAGAACCGAGATAGACGGAGATCAGGGTGATTGCGACGCCGGTCATCTGGTATCCGGTGAGTACTTCCCGGAAAAACACGAATCCCCAGATCACGGCCATGACGGGCTGAAGCAACAGTACAAGTGCAACAAAGTGCGTTTCAATGCGGACCATGGAAGAAGCAATCAGCCACCAGCACACACCTTGTACGCCGACTCCGAGCAACAGAATCAGTACAATGACCGAGCCGCCACCGGGAAGGAAGCGTTCCACATCGAAAACACAACCACCCAGCATGAACACGGATGATACCAGTGAAATCCAGGCCATGAAAACCAGCGGAGAAGGCCGCGTTTTGTCCGTGCCGGCCTTCTTGATGCTGATCAGATAGAGTGCGTACATGAGCGCCGTGATGAGAGCAAACAGAATCCCCTTCAGGTACAGGGGCGTTACTGCCACTCCGTTATCCAGCACACCCGCAAGCATCACTACTCCGATGATTCCCGTCAGTGCAAACAACTTGAAACGGACCGTCAGAACTTCACCGAACAGCCATACACCGAGAAGCGATGTGATAAAGACCTGTGTGTTCCCGATAACGGTGGATATTCCGGATCCTGCATACATCACCGACCGATGCCAGAAATTCAGGTCCAATGCGAAGAACAGTCCCGCCAGCAACGCCCAGCGGAAAACTGAACGGGACAGTTTCAGTCTCTGCCCGGTCAGGAGAGCAATCAGAAACAGGGAACCCGCCCCGATACCGTTACGCCAGAAACCGATTGCGGATGGTCCCATGCCCGAAAGGCCGAGCGACTTGACCAACGCAGGGGAAAACCCGATTCCAACCACGCCGGAAACCAGCATCAGAAAAGCGCGCATCGGATGTTTACCAATCATATTTGAATCCGTCATGGTACACTCCCCTCCCGCTTCGTTTCACGTCGACCTGCTGAACTTGTGTGGAGAAACGGGCAACCGGTCCGTACCGGAACCCTGGTGGGCTGATTCCGTCACCCACCCGCAATCATATGAAGAACACTGTCCACAGCCAGATATACCGACAACAACATCAGGACACAAAGCAGCACAACCAGTTGCAGTTCGTAGGCGATTTGACCTGCGCCACAGAAATACAGATAAAGTCCGCACGTGGTGGCGGTAAAGGCGCCAAACGCCAATGTCATGAGATTGATACCAAAATCCCGATACGCTCCGTTCATCGCGCCTCCGGCCCTGATGCTTCCGTATCTCAGTATATCATGGGAATCAATAGAGTTGTGCGTATTGAAAGAGAAGAATCCGTACAAACGGGTGGCCCGCCTTTTTGTCTGGAATGATGCGTCAGCTACGGTACAATGAGTTGAAACGCACTTAGCATGAGGATGAACATGACCTGGGAAAGTACGCTGCGTCAACTGGTAAAGGAAGAAACGGAGCGGGATGCGGCCATTTTGTGGGGGCATCCGGAAGAGCCGCCGCCGTTCAATTACCGGTACGAACATACACTGGCCGTTGTATCCACGGCCCGCTATCTGCAGCAACGGGAGGGCGGTGACTATCGGATCATTATGGCTTCGGCCTGGCTGCATGACATTGACAAGCAGTTCATCAAACCGGACCCGCGTCCCTACGGACGGCCGCACCACGGCATCCGCAGTGCACGACGCGCGGTTGAAATTCTGAGCGGGCTTGGATTCAACAAACGGGAAGTAGACGGCGTGGAAGAAGCCATTTCCTCCCACGTAGGGTTGTTTGAAGACGCGACTGAACGCTCCCTGGAAGCGTCCATCCTGTGGGATGCGGACAAGCTGACCAAAGTGGGGGCGGTTTCCCTGAGTCATGCAATTGCCATCGCACCCGCTTTTGAACCGTTGACCACTGAACGGCTGATTGAAAGAGGCACCCGGTGGGTGAACCTGATGGACCGCACGGTAGCCGCGTTCAAGACTGAAACGGCCCGAAATCTGGGAAAAGACCGCCTGCATTTCCTGCGGGAGTTCTACAGCAGGATGGCGGCGGAATTCACGATGGAGAATGACTATGCTGCTGGCTCTTGATATTGGCAATACCAACACAACGATTGGGGTTTTCGACGGCGATCAACTGGTATTCAATTTTCGGCTCACGACCCGAATCGGGCAGACTATGGATGAATATGGAATTTTCGTACGCAATCTCATTGACCTGGCCGAATTGGACCTGGAGGAAATTTCCGACATGATTGTCGCGTCCGTCGTTCCCCCGCTGGATCCAGTTATCCGCACAATGAGTGACAAGTATCTCAATATGAAACCGTTTTTTGTCAAACCCGGCATTCGAACCGGGCTGGCTCTGAATGTCGAAAGCCCCGCTGAAGTGGGTGCCGACCGCATCGTGGATTGCGTCGGCGCATTGTCACGGTTTGATCCGCCTTTGATCGTGGTGGATTTCGGTACCGCGACGACATTTGACGCTGTCAGCAGTGAACGTGAATTTCTCGGCGGGGCAATTGCTCCCGGGCTCAAGATATCGGCGGACTCGTTGTTCCAGAAAGCATCAAAACTACCCCAGGTGCCCATCGCCCGCCCTGATGCCGCAATTGGTCGTAACACCGTAACCAAT
>DAINNF010000177.1:0-4389 GCA_036736005.1 Acidobacteriota bacterium | reverse complement strand
AGCGGCGGAGCTGGCCCGGGACAACTTTTTCGCGGAACTGGAAAACCGCGAACTGCTGGACCCGGCATTCCGTAAGACAGTGGACCGGGAACTGAAGGCCCTCCTGGGACGCAACCGGGCGGACAGAAAGGGCCGGATGGAACAGGAAATCCTGGATGCGGAGGAACTTTCCCGCCGCCTCCGGCCGCTGGGGAACCCGCAGGAACGGGTATTCCCGGCCATGATGATGATGAACCGCTACAGCGGATTGACGTTTCTGGACTGGCTGATGGACCGCCATCAGTTCGAATCACAGGTTCTGGAGATTGACCATGCTTGACATTCTGGCGTTCGGCGCCCATCCGGACGATATCGAAATCTTCATGGGCGGCGCTGCAGCCGCCTTCAAGGCACAGGGAAAACGGGTCGGTGTGTGCGACCTGACCCGGGGAGAAGCCGGCACGTACGGAAGCGCTGAAGAACGGAAACGGGAGCTGACAGCCGCGGCCGAGGCCATGGGTCTGGATGCCCGGGAAACGCTGGATATTCCGGACGGCAGTGTAATCAATTCACCGGAAAACCGGCTCAAAGTGATCCGGATAATCCGGCAATACCGGCCCGAGGTCGTGTTTACCTTCTCGCGCCATCCCATGCGCCATCCGGACCATGCCCATACCGGTGAAATCGTCCGGGAATGCTGCTTTCTGGCCGGACTGGAAAAGATCGAAACCGGTCAGGATCCGTTCCGTCCCAGCGGATGCGTGCTGTTTCCAGAGTTGCTGTTCAACGGAACACCGGACCTGGTGGTGGATATCACCGACCACTGGGAAAGCAAGGTAAACGCCATCCGGGCATACGAATCTCAAGTCACCGCCGAGGCCGAAAACGACCGGAACGCCAAGACCTTCATCCGGTCCAACCGGTTCTGGGAAGTGCTGGAGGCCCGTGCCATCACCGCCGGCGCCATGATCGGCGTCAAGTACGGTGAGCCCTTTTTCACGGATATGCCAGTACGCATGGACGACGTGGTCGGCGCTTTTCTGAAACCCGGCCTCCACTGAACGAGAGGACAAACATGGAAATTGCGATATTGAACTACCACCGGGTGGGCGGCTCCGGAATCGTGGCCTACGAAATCGGAAAGGCCATGTCCGAACGGGGACACCTGGTCCATTTCATGGGACTGGAACCCCCTTTCCGACTGCGGGACAACTTCTCGGACAACATGCGCTTTCACAAGGTGGAACTGCAGGATTATCCGGTATTCAACTATCCACCCTACACCCTGGCACTGGCGTCCCAGCTGGGTGACCTGCTGGCTTCCTACAATATTGAAGTGGTGCACAGTCACTATGCCCTGCCCCATGCGGTGGCCGCCATCCTGGCCCGTGAGATTGCCGGACGGAATGTCCGTTGCATCACCACCCTGCACGGCACGGATATCACGGTGGTGGGGGCACATCCCACCATGAAGAACATTACCCGGTTCGCCATCGAGCACAGCGACGCCGTAACCGCCGTTTCCCATTCCCTGCGACAACAGACCGAGGAAACGTTCGGGATCAAGCCGGGCTGGATCCATACCATTTATAATTTCGTAAATCCCCGTTTCTTCAACCCGCAGTTGAAACAGACCATGGACCCCAACCCGGAAGGGAAGTTCATTGTCATGCACATGTCCAATCTCCGTCAGGTCAAGTCACCGCTGGACGTGATCCGTATTTTTCATGGTATGACGTCCGGTTGCGACCGGGATATGGAACTGTGGATCGTGGGGGAAGGCCCCATGCGGTCTGAAATGCTCGCCCTGGCAAAAGAACTGGGTGTGGACCATCAGGTGAAGTTCCTGGGGGTCCGCAATATCGTGGGTCCGCTGATCGCCAACGCCGACCTGTTTCTGATGCCCAGCCGGGAAGAGGCCTTCGGTCTCTCCGCGCTGGAATCCATGGCCTGCGGTGTACCGGTCCTGGGGGCCGATGCCGGTGGTCTGCCCGAAGTGGTCGTACACGGGGAAACCGGCTACCTGTTCGGCAAAGGTGACATTGATGAGGCGGTACAACTGGGAATTCAACTTGCCGGGGACCCCGACCTTCAGAGCCGTATGAGCATGCAGGCCACGGAACGGGCAATCGGCACCTTCAACATGGAGCATGTGATCCGACAATACGAGGCATTGTACCGCGGTGAATACCCCGAGTCCGGAGGTGGCGCATCCGTGACCTGAAGCCCCTGCTGCCCTACATCCGGGAATTCTGGAAACCGTTGACCGCCGGGTTTATCTTCATTCTACTGCAGAACCTGGCGGTCGCCGAGGTGCCCCACTATTTTCGCACCATGCTGGATGAAATCACCAATCTGAACCGCCGTGGCCCGGTGCTGGACGCCATCCTGATGGCGTTGCTGTTTACCGGCATGGCCATGATCAGCATGTACCTCATGCGCAAACTGATCATCGGCACATCCCGGCGCATCGAATACCGGCTGCGTTCCCAGGTATTCGACAAACTGCTGCGTCTGGACACCCTGTTCTACCGGAACCGGGAAACAGGGGACCTGGTCTCGAGATCCACCAATGATCTGAACGATGTCCGCACCCTGCTGGGGCCCGGGCTCATGTATATTCCCAACTCGGTCAGCCGGTTTGCCATGTTCCTGCCCATCATGCTGGGATTAAGTCCGTCCCTGATGGCCATGATCAGCGGACTGATGGTCATGGTGGTGGTGATGATCCTGATGCTCATGCCCCGGATGCGCAAACTGTACCGGTCCGTGCAGGTCTCGGTGGCAGACATCAACAACCGGGTGTGGCAGACCATTGCCGGCATTGACACCATCAAATTGTACACACTGGAATCGGTGCAGAGCGAACGGTTCGCCGACCGCAACCGGGAATATATCCACCACAACATGGCCCTGGCGAAGTATCGCGGATTCATCTGGCCCTTTTTCGTGTTTGTATTCTCGCTGGCCGAACTGTTGATCCTGGTAGTGGGCGGCAGACAGGTGATTGACGGGCAGCTGACCATCGGCCAACTGCTTCAGTTCAACATGCTGGTGGCCTATCTCACCTTCCCCATCCTGTCCCTGGGTTGGATCATGTCCCTGATCCAGCAGGGAATCAGTGCCATGGGTCGCATCAACGAGGTACTGGACCATCCGGAAGAGATCCGGGAACAGACCATCGACCTTCCGGACCGGCCGTTGACAATTGAAGTCCGCAACCTGACCTTCCGCTACCGTCCGGAAGACGATCCGGTGCTGACCGATGTGTCACTGGACATTCGCCCCGGTGAAGCCGTCGGGATCACGGGCACCATCGGAAGCGGAAAGACAACGCTGGTGGACCTGATCACCGGCATCCTGAGACCGGAACGGGACATGATATTCGTCAATTCTGTCGACATCGTGGACCTGGACCCGGCCGAGCTGGCCCGCCGGATGTCGGTAGTACCGCAGGATCCCTTCCTGTTCTCCCGCACACTGCTGGAGAACATCAGCCTGGGCATGACGGAAACGGACCGGGAACGGGCCACACAATCGGCGGAATTGGCCGGACTGAAACGGGATATCGAAGCGCTTCATCATGGATTGGACGAAGTGGTGGGCGAACGGGGCATCACCCTGTCCGGTGGGCAGAAACAGCGGACAGCCATCGCACGGGCCCTGAACCAGCAGAGTGGTTTCCTGGTGCTGGATGACGCGCTCTCCGCGGTCGACTCCCGTACGGAAGAAAGAATCCTGGAGGGCATCGCAGATCTCCGGGACCGTTCCACCATGCTGATCGTGTCTCACCGGATTTCCTCCCTGAAGGAACTGGACCGCATCTATGTCATGGACGAAGGACGGATCGTGGAAGCGGGTTCCCACGACGAACTGATCATGAAATGCGGACTGTACACCCGACTGGCCTGGCTCCAGCAGATGGGTGGAGAGACCACCGGGAGTGCCTCATGACCGGAAAGAAGCGCGACTGGGGACTGTTCGGACGGCTCATCCCGTATATCCGGGGTCATATCGGACTGGGCATCACCGCGCTCATCCTGATGATCCTGGTGGACCTGGCCGGCGTGTTGAAACCCTGGCTGGTCAAGATGGGCATTGACCAGTATGTCCGGGTCGGAGACCTGGACGGCGTCCACAAAGTCGGACTCTGGCTGTTCATTGCCATGGCGGCCGGATTTATCGCCCAGGTGTTCTATACCATCACGGTTCAGTTTCTGGGACAGAAGCTGTTGTTTGATCTGCGCATGGACCTGTATCAGAAGGTCCTGAAGCTCTCCCGGGACTATTTCGACCGGACACCGCTGGGCAAAACCCTGACCAATGTCACCAACGATGTGGAAGCGATCCGGGAATTCATTTCGGACGGCATCGTGACGGTGGCCGGCGATATTCTGAAGATCCTGTTTA
>DAINNF010000176.1:0-4392 GCA_036736005.1 Acidobacteriota bacterium | reverse complement strand
CCGCCAGCCGGTCCAGATGGGGTTGCAGAACCGATTCCGCGTATCCGGTTGCCTGTGCGATCTTCCGGACGGATGCCAGACCATAGGGCATGTTGACAATGATGTCCGCCTCCACCTCGGAATACAGCTCCTTCAGCATCTCATGGAGGGTGTCATTCCACGGTACACGAACCGTCAACCCGTCCAGTTTCTTCCCCAGTTTGCGATAAATATCTTTTCCGACCAGATGTCCCATCGGGTCACCCCCGCACAATTCGTTGTCTCCATTGTAACAGTATGCACATATTCGAACACAGCAAATGTCTAAAACGGATCATGCACAGTCAATCCTCATACCATGCGGATACCTTTCGTGGTACCGATCCTGCTTGGAAGTGAGTCGGCGTGGAAAGGGTTGGTGTTGGAGTCGGGAGTTGGAGAAAGAGAGACAAGGTTCTACCTTTGGGTCCCCACTCCCACTCCTACTCCTACTCCTACTCCTACTCCTGCACAACTGGACCCGCACGCCTGCAGACTTGAAAAATGACGGGTTTTTCACTACAGTGGTGAAGATCAAATCTTTATTCGAAGAGGGAGAAACATGGCTGATCAACCGAAAGGGCTACCCGTTAACGCGTACAAACCCTTGAAAGAAGGGGAAACGTACACATCATTCATTCCGACCGAACAGGTGATTCCCGAAATCACCACGCGGAGCGTCGTCACCGGCATGATCATGGCCGTTCTGTTCACATTTGCCTGCGCCTACTCCGGCCTGAAGGCCGGGCAGGTATTCGAGGCGGCCATTCCCATCGCCATCCTGGCCGTGGGTATCGGCAAGGCATTCGCCCGCAAAAACACCATCCTGGAAAACGTCATCATCCAGTCCATCGGCTCCGCTTCCGGCGCCGTTGTGGCCGGAGCGATTTTTACCCTGCCGGCACTCTTCATGCTGAACCTGCAGCCGAAGTTCACCACCATTTTCTTTGCGGCCTTCCTGGGCGGCATTATCGGCATTCTGTTCCTGATTCCGCTGCGTCGTTATTTCGTTGCGGAACAGCATGGACTGCTGCCCTTCCCCGAAGCCACAGCCACCACGGAAATCCTGGTGACGGGAGAAAGCGCCGGCAATCAGGCCAAAACCCTGATCGTGGGTGTTCTGGTGGGCGGCATGCTGGACTTCATGTCCGATACCCTGCGCATCTGGGGTGTCCACTTCCGCTCCACCATGCTGGGCAGTGCATTTGAAAAATTCACCGCCAAGACCAAAATGATTTTCAAAATGGAAACCACGGCCTTCTTCGTGGGGCTGGGCTATATCGTGGGTCTCAAATATGCAGCCGTGATCGCCGGCGGGTCCTTCCTGGCCTGGCTGGTGCTGGTCCCACTGTTTGCCCACAGTCAGATACTGGCCGGTATCGATCCGTCCACCATCACACCCGATGCAATCTTCGCATCGCATGTTCGCCTGGTGGGTATCGGGGCCATTGCCGCCGCCGGCATGCTGGGCATCATCAAGAACTTCAAAATCATCGTCTCTTCGTTCTCGGTGGGCTTCAAACAGATATTCGGCCATCATGAAGTGGATGACGCAACCCGCACCGACCGTGATATTTCCATGAAATATGTGATTACCCTGCTGGGCGTGTCCCTCATCATCACCTTCATCTTCTTTTATGTCATCACCGGAACGTTCGGCTACGGATTCCTGACCCTGCTGATCACCTTTATCATTTCCTTCCTGTTCACCACCGTAGCGGCCCGGGCCATCGCCATCGTAGGCACCAACCCGGTGTCCGGCATGACCCTGGTGACACTGATCATCGGGTCCGTTATCCTGGTGAAGGCCGGCCTTTCCGGCGATACCGGTATGACCATCGCACTTGTGATGGGATCCGTGGTGTGCACGGCATTGTCTGTGGCCGGTGCATTTATCACTGACCTGAAAATCGGATACTGGATCGGATCCACACCCCAGAAACAGGAACAGTTCAAATTCCTGGGTATCCTGATCGCAGCCGCATCTGTCGGACTGGCGATTTACATGCTCGATAAAGGTATCGGATTCACCATTACCAACGCCGCAGGCCAGGTCGTCAGCAACCCGGCTCTGCCCGCTCCCCAGGCCAACGTCATGAAAGAGATCATTACCACGCTGATGGACCCCAACGCCCAGATTCCCTGGATGCTGTACGGCATCGGCGTCGTGGTAGCCCTGCTGATGGATGTGCTGGGCGTGCCGGCACTGGCTTTCGCGCTGGGCATGTATCTCCCGATGGAACTGAACACGCCGCTGCTGGTGGGTGGCGCCATGGGTGCGTTGCTGAAGAAATCTTCGGACAACGAGACCGTGTCCAACGCCCGCCATCAGAAGGGAACACTGATCGCCTCCGGTCTGCTGGCCGGGTCGGCACTCTTCGGCGTACTGGGTGCGGGCCTCAACAGTGTTGATCTCGGTGTAAGTGCCACCGGTGAACCGATTACCCTGATGACCAAGATTTACGACGGCATGGGTGTGGGAGCCGCACGGCACTACCTGATCTCCGCCCATGAGAATATCGCCACTATCATCGGGCTGGTAATTATGGGACTGGTATGTACCTACGTCTACATGAGCGGACGGAATGTGGACGTGGAGGAGGAATAAGGATGAAACGACTCATTGCCACGATCGGCTGTCTGGCCCTGATGCTGGGGTGCGGACAGGGTGCGAAGGATGACACCATGAAAACGGACAAAATCGCACAGTTGCAGGCGGAACTGGACAAATTTGCTCCGGTAAACCTGACGTTCGATGAAACCAGACTTTCGGAAAACCAGAAACAGGTGGTCCGCAAGCTGGTGGAAGCCGGAAAAATCATGGATCAGATTTTCTTCCGGCAGGTCTGGAAAGGGAACCCGGAACTGAAAGCCAAACTGGCGGCATCCGATGACCCGCTGGCTCAAAAACAACTGGAACTGATGAATATTTTCTTCGGGCCGTTTAACCGGCTGGACCACGACAAACCGTTCATCGACGGCGTCGGGGAGAAACCGGCGGGGGCTGCGTTCTATCCGGAAGATATGACCAAGGAAGAATTTCAAACCTATGTGAAGGAACATCCGGAAGATGCGGAGGCATTCGAGGGTACCTTCACCGTGATCCGCAGGAACGCGGAAGGTAACCTGATTGCCGTGCCGTATTCCGAAGCTTACAAAGAACAACTGACAAAAGCCGCAAATCTGCTGAAAGAGGCGGCGGATCTCTCCGAGAATGAAACCGTCGCCCACTATCTGCGCACCCGGGCAGACGCGTTTCTGTCCAACGATTATTATGAAAGCGACATCGCCTGGATGGACATGAAAGACCACCAGATTGAAGTGGTGATCGGACCGTACGAGGTCTATGAAGATGCCATGTTCAACTACAAGGCGGCGTTTGAAGCATTCATCACCATCGTGGACAAGGACATGAGCGCGGAACTGCTGAAGATCGCCGATTATCTGGTGGACATGGAAAAGAACCTGCCCATTCCGGATGAACACAAGAACTTCAACCGCGGACTGGATTCTCCCACCATCGTGGCGGATGAAGTCTTCTCCGCCGGTGACACCAAGGCGGGTGTCCAGACTCTGGCTTTCAACCTGCCCAACGATGAACGGGTACGGGAAGCCAAGGGCTCCAAGAAGGTGATGCTGCGCAACGTGGCCCATGCCAAGTTCGACAAATGCTATACACCGATTGCGAAAGTGGCATTGAACCCGGAGGCGTTGAAGCAAACCTCTTTCGACGCCTACTTCATGCATACCTATCTGCACGAAATGTCCCATGGACTGGGGCCGGGCACCATTATGAAAGACGGGAAAGAGACCTCCGTCAACCGGGAGTTGAAAGAAACCTACTCTACCATCGAAGAAGCCAAGGCGGACATCTGCGGCGTTTACAACGGCCTGTTCCTGGTAGACAAGGGCGAATTTGACAAAACCTTTGGACCGGAAATCGTCACCACGTTTGTGGGCGGGATCTTCCGGTCCGTCCGGTTCGGCGTCGGGGAAGCCCATGGGGCCGCCAACGTGATTCTGTTCAACCGGCTGATGGACGAAGGACTGATCACCTTTGACAAGGAAAGCGGCCAGTTCGGCGTAGACCTGGAAAAGGCCCGCGACGCCGTCAAAGCCGTGGCCAATCAGATTCTGATGATTGAAGCGGAAGGGAACTATGACGGAGCCCTGCAGCTGATCCGGGAATACAAGGTGGTCCGTCCCGAAATGCAGCAGGTGCTGGATAAACTGGACAACGTTCCGGTGGACATCAAGCCCGTCTTTCCGGAAATCTGATTTAAGAAGTGTACAGTGTTCTGTGTTCAGCAAGAAAGAACCCGGAACCTGATTAACAGATGCTGGCGGGGGCTTTGGCCCCCGTTTCTTCGTGAA
>DAINNF010000175.1:0-4417 GCA_036736005.1 Acidobacteriota bacterium | reverse complement strand
GTCGTGATAATAGCCGCCGCCGTACTGCCCTGGTTTGGTCCTGTGCATCTGAAGAAGACGCTCGGCTGGGCACGGGCCATCATAATTGCGTCCATGATTCTGACCTGGCTCGTTTTCCTTTTCCGTGCCGGTTTTCTCGCATGACTTTCACCGGAAACGGGCATTCCGGATGCCGTGGTAGAATGGTCCCAGGTCTTACTGTTAACAAACAAAGGCATCATCAAACGGAGTGGAATCTGAAAGAATGTTGAGCCGGAAATTCGCGCATCCGTACAGGAAAACACGAAATCGTCACCCGTTCCGCGCTTTTTGCGTCGTGCTGTTTCTCCTGTGGATCTCATCAGCGGCCGGACAGGTTCCACGACCCCGAATCCTGACCATGGATAATGGACTGCCTTCCACCAGTATATATTCCGTCCTGCAGGATCATGACGGTTTCATCTGGCTGGGCATGCTGGGGAAAGTCTGCCGATACGACGGCACCAACTTCGCCACATTTGATCGTGGTAAAGAACTACCCTTCGAAGCTGTGCAGACAATGGTACAACTGGACAACGGTACGATTCTCGCGGGGTTCATCAAGTCCGGGTTCTATCGCCTTGATCGGGATGGCTGGAGAAAATGGGAAACACCCTGGATGACAGAAAATCAACGCCTCTACTGTGCGTTGAAAGACCGTGAGGGCCGACTGTGGGTGGGCACCCAGAACGGGGTATGGACATTTGATGACCACCACTGGACATCCTGGCATGACCTCCACTCCCGTAAACCGGAACCGGTCCAGGCCCTCTTTGAAGATAATGCCGGACGGATATGGATTGGTGGGGTCGGCAGCGTTTACGCCACAGAAAGAGAGCACACCGACCAGTATCCACTTCCCGCACCGGCCACTGAATCCAGAATCACCGTAATTGGCAATGGTGAAGGCGAATCCGTCCTTGCCGCCACCAGCAAAGGTCTGTTCTGCATCTCAAGCGACGGGCATATTCAGCGAGAGGATATCCCCACGGAAGGCATTCCGTTTTTCACGGGCATTCTGGCCGACAACTCCGGCACAATTTGGATCACTTCACTGCAGGGTTTGTTCGTTCAACTCAACGATCATTGGATCAGAATGGGCACGGAAGACGGTTTGTCCGGCATTCGCCTCTGGTACCCGAAAATGGACAGGGAACAGAACCTCTGGATCCCCACTCAGAACAATGGGGTTATGATCTTTCCGCCACCCACGATTCTCGTCATGCCGGAATTCAAAGGTGCGCGCGAAGACCTCGTGTCCGATGTTCTGGATGATGCTCATTGGGGACTCCTTGCCGGCTATGGGGGACATCTGGTTCGCTGGGATGGGGCAAACTGGATTGAGATCGATTTTCCAGCATCCGCCCACCCGACCGAATACATCCTGAACTGCCGGAGAATTTCCCCGAAATCCATCATCATTACCGGTCCGAATCTGCTGCTGCAACTGAACAACGACGCAACCATGACGGACCTGATAAAACAACTGAAGCTCCCCGCTTTGGGATACCATTCGCCCGTGAATGATGCCCTGGGGCGAACCTGGCTCCCCACTTACCAGAACGGTATTCTCTTGCTAACTGACTCCAGCTGGAGCCAGTTCCGTGCAGCTGATGGGCTTCCCAGCGACCAGATCATGAGCGCCGTCACGCTCCGGAATCGTGACATCCTGCTGGGTTCCTACGAAGGAAAGATCATCAGAATCGAAGCGGGCGAAAAAGGTCCCGGCTTCCGCGAAGTACTGAACCTGGATACGCCCATTCTGGATATGCATCAGGACGACAGGGGGATGATCTGGATCGCGACCGCGCAAAAGGGCGTCTTCTGCTGGGACGAACAGCGGGTAAACCCCGTCTTGATCGAAGGCATGGACAGCCGCACTATGACGAAGGTAATCCTGACCGATGATGACATGGTCATCGTCGGAACCGAAAACGGTCTTTACGTGAGGAAGGACAATCTCTGGACGAACTTCGGTACGTCCGATGGCCTGCCATCCAGATATTTTGTCAGCGGTTCCGGATGTGTCGACCACGCCGGAAACGTCTACCTGGGTACGCTGCATGGCCTTTGCCGCCTGGATCGCCGTGGACTTCAAGGGAACACGCAACCTGTTCCCGCTCGAATTCTGGATGTCATGATCGACAACCAACCCGTAGCCACCGAACCCTTTGTCGATGTTCCGAAGGGGCGCCGGGAAATCACCGTTGAATTTGTCGGCATCAACTTTCTCAATTCAGACAATCTCGAATACCGCTACAGACTGAGACCGGATGACCGGAAGTGGACCATGACCAAAAGCCGTCTGGTCAGTTTCCGCAATCTGTCACCCGGCGATTATCAGTTTGACGTTCAAGCCCGGCTACCCGGCAAAGCATGGGGAGAAGCAGACCACACAACACTTCAGGTGCAGGCCGCTATCTGGGACAGAAAATGGTTTCAACTGCTGGCCATTGCGCTTGGCATCCTGATTGTCATCCGTCTAGCCGGCTTACTGAAGAAACTGGCCCGTGGAATGCTGGCCCGCCATCAGAAGAAATGGTTCTCCCACTATCGACTCAATCGTATTCTTGGCCAGGGGGGATTTGCCACTGTTTATGAAGCGGTCAATACCCGGACAAAAGACAAAGTTGCACTCAAAATCATCCACGAAGGCGTTGTCAGTGATGAACGGATTGAGACTTTCCTGCAGGAAGGTCTGATCTCCGCGTCCCTTGCAGACACAAACGTGGTCCGCATTCTGCATCATGGGACATGGAATCACCGGGCTTACCTGGAATGTGAGCTGGTGAACGGCGTCTCCCTGCAACAACGGATTGAACAGAATGGCCCCCTTCCCCTGAACACGGCCACGGCCCTTTTCCGTTGTCTGCTGGATATTGTGAGTCGGATTCATGAACAGGACATCGTCCATCGGGACCTCAACGCCCGCAACATCATGATCGCCAATCCGGGTCTGCCGGAGAATGGTCGTTCCGTCATGGAGCAGGTCGAACTGGTTCAAAACCGCATCAAGATACTGGATTTCGGCCTCGCCCGGTTTATCAGTTCCGCCACAAGGACCCAGCTGGAAACGGAAGCGGGCACACCGGCCTACCTGCCGCCGGAATTCTTCTTCGAACATCGAAAAGTGAACCCGGCCGTGGATATCTACTCACTGGGTGTTCTTTTCTATTTCCTTATGACCGGTGAACTGCCCTACGAGATGCCGGAAGATGGCAGCGTGTATGAGTCCATTGCCAGTGTCCTGTATAGGGACCCGGTACCCGTCCATCATCATCGCCCGGAGATTCCCGAACGACTGGGAAAACTTATCATGGACATGATTCGGAAAGACGCTGCCGAAAGGGTTGCGGATATTGGTGACATCCGGCAACGGTTGGACGATCTCACATATCATCTGTAATCCTCGGTTTCCACATTCATAACAGGTGAAACCGCAACCGCCCGTTCAACACCGAACGCCCCTTCATTCAGGAAAAAGGCCCGGGGCGGGGACTCCGGACCTTCTGAAATGTCCGTTCTGTTGCCAAAAGGCGCTGGAACCCGTTCAGGGAAGCGGATTGTGTTCCAGATTACCTTCTGCGTCGCACCTGACAAACACCAGGCTGTAGATGGATTGTACGTCATCGTACACGGTCCCTGCCCAGAGGAACCCACCGTCTGCCCGCTGGTCCAGCATCAATGGTAGCGGAACCGCATCTGAACTCACATCATTGCGGAACAACACATGTGTCCAGATGGATGTGCTCTCGGTGTCCAGTTTATACAGCACCGTCTGGTGATATCCATTCCAGTATTCTTTTCTGATGAAAACAATGTGTCCATCCGTATCAATGAGGAACCTTCCCGAACCGGAGAAACCGGATTCCAGCGTGACCGGTCGGATGTACCGGCCCTTGTTGTCCAGATAGTGAAGATAGGAAGCCGAACCCGATACGGATTCCGTGATGCGGTCTTCTACGAGAATCGTACCATCATCAAACAACCCGATCTGAAGGCCTTCCGCCTCTTCGCCCCAGGCCGTTCGCGCCCGGTAGTATGGTTGCGTCCAGGAAATGGTCCCATTCGTCTCAACTTTGTAGACGACATATCCGGCATTGCGAATGTTGCCGTCAATCACTCCTTCTTTGACTACATTCTGTAAAACGACTGCTGAACCATCGACATCCGATACGATGTCGACGATCCGGCCCGGCACGATATGTTCCCCGTTTCCAAGAACAGGATCCAGTTCGTCAGCGGACCGTTTTTCCCAGAGTACGTTCCCATCCAGGTCTGAACGGACCAACACCGGTACGCCATCCTGCTCCCGGTAT
This sequence comes from Acidobacteriota bacterium, assembly GCA_036736005.1. Classification (GTDB taxonomy): domain Bacteria; phylum Acidobacteriota; class Holophagae; order Thermotomaculales; family Thermotomaculaceae; genus DAINNF01. The sequence goes on along the minus strand of DAINNF010000175.1, from coordinate 80 downwards.
CCGAACCAGATGCCATCTTCATCCATTGCCAGTGTCCGGTACAGCAGTGCGGAATCGATCCGGGCCAGTTCTGTTGATTC
>DAINNF010000174.1:0-4510 GCA_036736005.1 Acidobacteriota bacterium | reverse complement strand
AGCGGAGCGTACGTAACGTGGGTACGTGAGCATCGCGAACGCTTTTTCAACGCAAAGATCGCGGAAAAGGACCGGCGCTACTCGACCCAGATTTTTACTGTTTCGTTGTCTTCATATACTTCTATAAACGCCATCGGCCCCACTTTCTTCAGTTCCTTCACCATTTGCTTCAGGTCGATTTCCATGTTGTTGTCCACCTTCATTTTGCCTTCCGGGCACCAGTTGGAAACAACTTCCACCAGCGAGATGGGAATGGTCACCTTTACCTTGATCTTGTCCGTTTCCATATCCCGCACTTCGATCTTGAACCACTTCACCTCGTCCATCGAGGTGGCCGCGTTTTCTTTGGCCGACTTCTTGATCACCTTGTAGTCATCGGATGACCCGGCCATTGCCGTTCCATTCAAACCCACAAGTACCAGCAGCACCAGTGTCCATTTCATCATGCTTTTCATTTCAAACCTCCTTGCAATTGGCATGTTATTTTTCAATCCAGATACGGATTGTTGCCTCTTCATCTTCAATCCGGACCACCTCTCCGCTCTCCATCATCGTCTTCATGATGGTATCGAGATCGTACCCCTCCGCTGCCAGCCGGTCTTTCTCTTCCTGCGGAAGCGCGGACAAAGCCAGTCGAGCCAGCGCCATCGGGATGGTCACGGTCACCTTTGTTTCACCAGTCTTTTTGTCCAGTACGACAATCCGGAAAAGGGCGCCGCTCTGGTCCGGATCCGGAACGCTCTTCAAAATGGACGGGTCGATCCGCAACAATGCAAGCCTTGCCCGTTCCTTCAGTTCCGCATCCTTTTCCGAACCCAGGATGGTGCGAAGCACCGGAACCGCCCGCCGGGCCAGAGATTTGTCCTTCGCATAAGACAGTTTGAACGCCGCATAATATCGGATGGTTCGTTCATTGCGTGCCAGCATGCTGATCAACCGTGCCCGGGCACTCACATCTCCCCGGTCGGCCAGTTTCATGGAAAGATCAATCATGCTGATCGTTGCTTCCTCGCGCAGCGTTTCGTTCTCCGATACGTCCAGGAACGACCGGTAAGCGGATATGGCATCGTCCAGTCGGTCCAGTTCTTTCAGACAACTGGCCCGGAAATACAACGCCTGAGCCAATTCCTTACTCTCCGGATCCGTGGCCAGATAGTCGTCCAGTACCTTCAACGCCTGTTCCCATTTCTGGTCGAAAAGCAGCAGTTTGGCTCTGCTCAACTGGTCCTGCTCCCTGGCTGATCCCGCCATCACCGACAGCATCAACACGAGCATGATCAACGTTCGAACTACCATCCTCATATTATCCCTCGCTCATTTCCAATTCCTGCTCCACCAGTCTGATTTTCAAGAGCAGGTCTTCCTGTTTGACCATTTCCTGCAAACGGGTCACATCCCGACAGGGTTCCCGATGATCCACAGACGCCATCTCCGCGAATACCATATCCAGTTGTCTGCACAATGTCTGCGCGTTCTTCAACCGGTAGGCTTCCAGCTCATTGGAGAAGTACCGGTTTTCGGCCAGCAAGTCCCGCACAGCCGGTGACGGTTGCCATCTCATCTGAGGCGTATCGGCATTACATTGCAGCATGAAATCGGAAAGAAGCAGCCGGCTCTTCTTCAGATATCGGATCACCTCGCCACGGGCCAGTTCCACTTCCATCCGGTTAACCGTTTCCGCAGAAACCTGGATTTTCCGGTCCCGGTCCGTCGGTACCGCATGCATCAGCACCCAGGTGACCGGAATGACCAGGCACAATGCCAGGGCTGTGCTGACCGCAGTCCTGAGCCACCGGAAACGCGTGGGCCGAAGACTCACCGAGAGGCGGGTCTGCACCGCTCCCCAGTGAACCAATTCCATTTCAGCGTCCGCTTCCTGCCGAAGCGATTCCGCATCCGACATAATGTGACGGATCAGATCCAGTTCCCTGCGGCAGTTTTCACAGGTCTTCACGTGAGCCGTCACATTGTCCGTTTCAGATGCTGACAATATGCCCGCAGCATAATCGGTCAACTTCTGTTTCATGTCCGTGCAACTGCTCATGACCAACTCCATTTCCGGGCCGCCATTTCCCGCATGGCGGTAATGGCCCGATGGTGCAGGGTTTTCACCGTTCCTTCCGCCACACCCAGGGTCTCGGCAATCTCTCCAAAACTCATATCCTCGTAGTATCGCAATGCAAATACCTGCTGCTGTCGATCAGACAGCTTCGGGAACACATGCTGGATCACATCTTTCAGGTCAATCCGCGTGTCCTGATCCAGCGGTTCGGTGTGCCCACCGCTTTCCGGGTCTGTTTCCGGGCTTTCCCATTTCCGTCTGCGATACCGGTCAATGGATAGATTGCGCGAAACGGTAATCAGCCAGCCCTTGAGCGACGGCCCATCTTTCAGTTTCCGCATCCGTTTCCACGCTTTGAGGAATGTGTCCTGTACCACGTCCAATGCCTCCTCCCGGTTTCGCAGAATCCCGTACGCGGTCCGGAAAACCGACTCGCGGTATTCTTCAAACATCCGGTGCAATCGTTCCTGTTGTTCCCGGTCATCCCGGGACCCGCCAATCCAATCTGCCACAGCACCTCCGTGCCGGTTCGCGTCACCTCTACTCCAGCCAGATCAACACATGAGTGTCTTCTTCAACATCCTCTACCTGGACCAGCATTCCCGGACCCAGTTTCCGGAGATCCTCCGGTCGCATGTGCGTAATCGGATTCAGGTCTTCGTCCCAACTGCTGTCCGCATTCAGTTCAATCGTTTCCTTCGATACGTCCATGCCCCATTCTACAATCGCCAGCGGCATGCTGATCTTCACCAGTTCCCCGCCGTCTCCGTCATACACCAGCATCCGTAATTCGACAGCCTCCCTGTCTCGGTCCGGATTGGCCGCCTGCAGAGCGGCAATCCGCGTCTCGGCAGCCTGGAACAGCTCAACCGGACAGTGGTCATGCTGGGACACGGTGATCGTTGGACAGGCGACAAAGAACAACGGAATGATCATCAGTGCCAGCAGGTGAATGTGTTTTCGGATTGTCTGTTTCATGTCCTCACTCCCTCTTGTTGCTACACCCCTAGTACGGACGGGAGCCCAATCGGGTTGACAGAACCGTGTAGAAAAAGTTGCCCGGGGTCAACCCGGAAACAGGCCCCTTTGGCCACAACCCGGCGAAATGCTAGAATAAACATGGATCCATTCATGTAAAACAGGAGGTATTATGTCCAACGTTATCATCTACGGAAAACATGGTTGACCGCACACCGACGGGGCCCGTGAGGCCTATCCGGGTGCAGACTATGTCAATGTGAAAGAACAACCGGACCGGATGGATGAAATGCTTCGCTACAGCGGCGGTGTCCGGCGGGTACCTGTGATCGTGAACGGGGATTCCGTCAGCATCGGGTATAAAGGCGGTACGTGAGGCGTCTGAGACGGTCTGAATCATACAGACTGCAGGCCCGCCGGGAGCGGGCCTATTTTTTTTGAGCAATGCACATGCCGGTTCAATCCGGGCGATGGTTACGGACCAGCAATGCGCCATGACTCATCCGGATGTCGCGAGGCTCAACAAGGGTGAAACCGGCAGATTCCGCCACCGTCAATGTCTGCTCAAAAGCATGGGCCGTAACATGACCCCGGGGCTCTGCCAGCAGCAGGCGGGCGCCGCGTCTCAACGCCCTGAACAGTTCATCAAAAAATACCCGGGAACTGTTCACTTCGTGCACCACCGCAAACGCCAGGGCAGCATCCACCGATCCCTCCAGACCCTCCAGTTGCAGGGATGATTCCGAACAGGTCCGGCATTCCATGCGGTCCATCAGACCTTGGCGCACAGCCCGTTTTTTCAACTTTTCCAACATCTTTTCCTGCAGATCCAAACAGATGACTTTTCCTTCGGAACCTGCGATTCGGGCCATGGGCAGACTGAAGTAACCCATGGCACACCCCACATCCAGAACCGTCATCCCCGGCTGGACCAGGTCTCCCAGAATCTTCCCGGGATGTTGATACAGTTTCCGGATCGGACTGGCCAGCAGATAACCGACCCAGACCGGACAGGTATGGTCTCCCATGTTATTCCTCCGCCACATCTCCTGTTATCACCTGTTGAACGCCTTTCCAATGGTCGGTGCGAATCCGTTCCCACTCCATACGGAACCAGGGGGTCAGTTCATCCGGTGCCGTTTCCATCCAGCGGTCCAGTTCATCCGGCTGAATCCACCGCACGGACGCAATTTCCGTTTCATTGGGTGAGACGGTTCCGTCGAACCGTCCGATGAATACCGAGCACAGTTCATTCTCCGATCCCACATCCCGGAATCGGGCATGATATTGGAAACGGAACAGGTAGACAAGATCGGCTTCAATCCCCAGTTCATCCGCCAGACGGCGCTTCGTGGCCGTTTCATAGGATTCCCCTTTTCGCGGATGAGAACACACGGTATTGGACCAGTAGCCGCCCCACAACGGTTTGTCTGCTGAGCGCTGTTGCAGCAGGAGGCACCCGCCTCCATC
>DAINNF010000173.1:0-4598 GCA_036736005.1 Acidobacteriota bacterium | reverse complement strand
ACACGGTGAATAACATCCATGGTATCGTGAAAATTCTGCTCACTCTCACCCGGAAATCCGACAATGAAATCGGAAGACAACCAGGAACCTGGCAAATACTGTCGGAGCATATCAATCTTTTCCAGGTATTGCGTTCGGCTGTATCCCCGCCCCATCTTCTTCAGGATGGCATCGGAACCGGATTGCATGGGAAGGTGCAGGTAACGGCAGATGTTGGACCGTTCCGAGATCAATCGGACCAGTTCCTCATCAAAATCTTTCGGGTGGGAAGTGAGAAAACGCAACCTTTCAACCCCCGGTATTGCACTGACTGCAGCAAGCACATCTACAAACCGGTTTCCATTGTCCTCATACGAATTGACATTCTGCCCCAGCAGCTCAATCTCCCGTATGTTCCGGTTTTCCGTAGCATCGCGAACCTCATCGAGTATTTGGGGAAGTGGTCTGGACCGTTCCCGTCCTCTCGTGAACGGTACCACGCAATAGGTGCAGAAATTGTCACACCCTTCCATGATGGCAATATAAGCCCTGGTAGCCGTCTCCCGGTCAATGAAAGCCGGATCGGTATTGAGGCTTTCGGCATGATCACCGGTGTCGAGAAATCGCTTGCCGTCACGAACGGCATCAAGGGCCTTCAACAGCAGATGGGTACTGCGCGTACCCAGTACAAAATTCACATAGGGTGCCCGTCTAAACAGGACATGGGCATCCTGAGAGGCAACACATCCGCACACACCGTAAATCTTGTCATTGCCATAGCGTTTTGACAGCATTCCAAGGCGGGAATAAATCTTGTGCGCCGCCTTTTCCCGTACACTGCAGGTATTGAGAATAAAGATGTCCGCTTCTTCATCGGACAGCGTGGGCTCATATCCGGCAGACCGGAGGAGTCCGGACATTTTTTGACTGTCGTATTCATTCATCTGACAGCCCCATGTCTCTATTTTGAATCGTGCACTCATGATACGGATCAATCCTCCTGCTGTATTCGAAACTGAATTATAGAAAATGAAACAGCATTTGAGAAGAAAAAGCCGGTCGTCAGCTATGTGCATCCAGAACGGTATCGTAATCCGGAATCAGCTGACGATTTGTCTTTTCCAGAACTTTTGCGATATCCTCTGCCCTGTCCATGTTCATCAGTGATTTCACCAGTTTCTGACAGTCTTTCAAGTTGACGCTGGATACCATCTGTTTCACCAGCGGGATGGTGGAGGGTGTCATGCTGAAATCCCGCAAGCCGAGCCCGAGAAGCAGCAGCGTATACCGCGGATTGCCCGCCATTTCGCCGCACAGGGATACTTCGATATCGGCCTCTTCCGCGGAACGGATGATGCGTAGAATCGTTCTGAGAACTCCGGGGTGCAGTGGATCATACAGGTAGTTGACCTCATCATTATTGCGGTCAATCGCCAGAAAATATTGGATTAAATCGTTCGTGCCGATGCTGAAGAAGTCCACCTGCCGGGCAAGGAGGTCGCTTACTTCAGCAGCTGAGGGAACCTCTATCATGATTCCGGTTCGGAGATTTCGATTGTAAGGCAGCCCTTCCCTTTCCATCTCCTCCTTAACGGCTTCCATGAAATCCAGAACATCCCGGAGCTCGTCGGTCCCGCTGATGAGTGGAAACATAACGCGAATCCGCTCTGACAAGGCAGATGCCCGAAGAATGGCCCGCAGCTGCGTGCGAAATACATCTTTTCGTTTCATACAGAAACGGACAGCTCTGAGACCCAGCACCGGGTTTTGTTCAGAATCGGATTCCAACACCTCGTGAAAGAACTTTTCTCCGCCCAGGTCAAGCGTTCGGATCGTGATGTCCCCTCGTACCTCCTGTGCCAGCCTGCTGTAGAATGCAAAATGCTGTTCTTCAGTGGGCAGCATCGGCGCCACATTCAGAAAGATGAATTCAGAGCGATAGAGACCGATGCCATCCGCACGAAAGCGTTGTGTGCGTTCAATTTCCTCTTCCAGTTCAATATTCGCACAGACTTTCACCGGCACGCCATCCAGAGTCTGTACTTCATCCTTACCGCCTTCTGCCAGTTCCAGACGACGTTTCAGGTTTCGTTCGTGAATATTGCGATACCGGGTGGCGATTTTCTCATCCGGTGACAGAATTACCTTGCCGGATACACCATCAACGACAATTGTCTCCCCGTCTACCGCAGTTGTGGTCACATTGTGCAAGCCGACAACAGTGGGCAATTCCAGGGCCTTGGCAATAATGGCTGTATGTGTTGTGCGTCCACCGACATCAGTCGCCATTCCAATAATGTTGTTGTCCGTCAGCATCTTCAGATCCGAGGGGTGAACCACGTGTGCTACGACCACGCTCGGTTCTGTAACATGAATGCGTTCCGGCCTTACGCCCTCATCTCCACTCATGAGGTTTTGTATCACCCGTTGAGAAATGTCCTGCAAATCCTCACTCTTTTCGCGAAGATAGGGATCATCCAGTTCACTGAATTGCTTCAGCAGATTCTTGACAATACCGTGAAATGCGTGCTCCGCGTTAAATCGCTCTTCGGCAATCCGCTTCAGTGTACTGTTAATCAGCAGGGAATCCTGCAGCACGAGGAGATGTGCGTCGAAAATACCGAGATGGGTGGCGGAAAGCCGGTCCGCCATGGAGCGTTTCAGTTCTTCAATCTGTTTACAGGTTTGTTCAACTGCGCGTTCGAATCGTTCCTTCTCCCGCTCAACTTCTTCTTCCAGTACACAGTAGAAGGGAATGATGTCATGCGATCGGGTATTGAGCAGGATTACACGTCCCACTGCCACATCGGGAAAGACGCCTGTTCCCTGTAATTCGATATTCCGATCCATCATTCCTGCTCTTTTATGTTTTATTCAGTCTCCTGAAAGCGGGCTTCTATCAGTGCCTCAATGGCTGCCAATGCTTCATTTTCATCGGTACCGTCCACACGGAATTCCAGTTCCGTACCGACCGGAGCGGCCAGCAGAAGAACGTTCAGAATGCTCTTGCCATTTGCTTCCACATCATCCTTCACAATGCGGATGTCGGAATGAAAGGATTCACTTAACTGTACCAGTTTTGCCGCAGCACGTGCATGGAGTCCCAATTTGTTCTTCAAAGTCAATTTCTTCTGAATCATGTCAGAACCTCTTCATGGGGAGAATATCGCTTACTTTATAGATATTCTTTTGGCCCTGTGCCTTGATTTTATTCGCAAAATCAATAAGATCGGTCGCCTGAGACATCGTCGTTGCGGCCTTGATCAGCATCGGGAGATTGACTCCGGTAACAATCTCGATGGCAAAGCGCTTGGAAAGGGAAATCATAATATTGGTCGGTGTTCCGCCAAACATATCCGTCAGAACCAGAACACCATTTCCCTGATCCAGCTTTTTCAATGATTTTTCAATGTTTCGTGTCGCTACAGCCGGATCGTCATCCCACTGAATAGAGCAGGAGTCGATATGCGGCCGTTCTCCGATGATCTTGAAACAGGTCTTTACAATTTCATCGGCCAGGTTTCCATGGGTGACGATGAGAATTCCTACCATGTTTTTATACCCTTTCGTTGTTGCGAATCATCTGCGTACGGCTTTGGGACAATGCAAGCAGATACTTCCGTGCAGAAACTTCAATCAGATTGGCAATGCTGCGACCTGGACCCACGGGAATCCGGATCAGGGGGACATGGACACCAAAAAACTCCCGCGTCAATTTCGGATCCCCGGTATCGGAATCCGAACGCGGTGACGCATCAAACCGTTTGAGATCCTCCGATGAAAGTCTTTCCTTTCCTTTCATGTCGGCTCTCCATTCGTCCCACAAAACCATTTCGACCACCAGATCCAGGTCCTTTTCATTTCGCAGAGCGGAAACACCGTACAGCATATCAACATCGATGATGCCGACTCCGCGGATTTCCATCCAACTGCCCGAGAATTCCCGGGCTGCGGTAGCGGTTATCCGTCCATGACGGTTCTTGTATAATCTGACGGAATCGTCTGCCACCAGTCGATGCCCTTTCGTCAGCAGATCCAGACAACACTCACTCTTGCCGATTCCACTTCTCCCCAGAATGAGCAGACCCAACCCGAATACATCCATCATGTTTCCATGAATGGTTCTCGTGTCTACAGTCAACAAATGAAAAGATTCCAAAAGGTTGTCTACAAGAATCTTACCACCCACCCGTACCCGCATCAAGGGTAGACTCCGCGCCCGCAGTACATTCAACATGACTTCCGGAATCTCTCCATCTTCAGCCATGATGAGACAGGCGGTACCTGCTTCCTTAAACGACCCGGCCAATTCCGCGAGGGCTTCTTCGTCCTGAGGAAGTCGTTCAATATCTTCAGGCAGCATGATAATGATAGACCCCGGCAGTACCCGGGAGAGACAACCCTCATCAAGCAGATGCTGCAGAAAAACAAGCTCCGGAGGATAAGCCAGGCGGATTCTGTCCAGACACTCAGACTCGACCAGAAACTCATACGAAACGCCTGCTCTCTCACCACCGGCCGGATGTGAGAAAAGTTGACGTGCGGTCAGATCATACTTCGTATTCGCACTCATCAATAATCTCCCGAAGGCGCTCGGGCTCCAGAAAGTGTTTTACCCC
>DAINNF010000172.1:0-4602 GCA_036736005.1 Acidobacteriota bacterium | reverse complement strand
GAAGGTTCTGCTTGAGATCTTCAAAACTTTCCCGGTTGTCTTTTATCAGGTCTTCCTGACTGTCCACGACGAACACAACCCCGTCCACGCCGGCCAGCACCGCTTTTCGCGTGGCGCTGTATTTCACCTGCCCCGGAACGGTATAAATTTTCAACTTGATCTTGAAATTGTTGAACGTAGAAATCGTGATGGGCAGAAAATCGAAAAACAGCGTCCGGTCTTCGTCCGTTTTGACTGAAAACAACTTGGTGGTGTTTCCCGGATCCATGACGGAATGCAGATATTGGAGCGAGGTGGTCTTTCCGCACAATCCCATTCCGTAATAAACGATTTTAACCAGTATCTCACGCTTGGAAAAGCTGATCTGAACCATGAAGAGATCGTAGAAAATTCAGACGATTTTGTCAATTGCGGATCAGGCTTCCATGATCCGTTCCATGCTCATTTGATGGGCAGCTGGCGGGCTTGATGTCGCATCAGGTGATCCACAAGCACCATGGCTGTCATGGCTTCCGCTATGGGCACCACACGGGGTGCGATGCAGGGGTCGTGCCTGCCGTGAGTCTCAATTCGCACCGGTTTGCCGTCCAGGTCGATTGTGTCTCCGGGAATCTGAATGGAGGACGGCGGTTTTACCGGGAAACGGAATACGAGTTCCTGTCCGGTTGAGATGCCGCCCAGTGTTCCCCCTGCATGGTTGGATTTGAACCCGTCCGGTGTCAGTTCATCGTTGTTTTCGCTTCCCCGTCGGGCTACGACACGAAATCCGTCGCCGAATTCGATCCCCTTCACTGCGGGGATGCTCAGGATCGCTTTTCCCAGATCGGCATGCAGACGGTCAAAAACCGGTTCACCGATACCGGCCAGCAGTCCGGACACCGTAACCTCAATCAATCCACCCACAGAATCTCCCGCAGCCTTGGTGGACAGGATATGTTCAGCCATCCGGATTGCGGCATCCGGGTCGGCACAACGGACCGGATTCTGTTCAATGGCGTCCGGGTTGAAAGTGGAGCTGCGGATGGGGCCGACCTGAATGACATGACCCAGAACCTGAATATCAAACATGGACAGGATCTGTTTTGCCAGGGCCCCGGCACAGACCCGGCCGATGGTTTCCCGGGAGGAAGAACGACCGCCTCCCCGATGATCCCGACGACCGAATTTGGCCTGCCAGCTGAAATCGGCATGTCCCGGACGGAACTTGTCCCGGATTTCCGAATAGTCTTTCGGGTTCTGATTTCGGTTGAACACGACCATGCAAACCGGAGCACCTGTCGTCTTTCCTTCGAAGATACCGCTCAGTATCTCAACCCGGTCCGGTTCATTCCGCGGTGTTGTCAATTCACTCTGACCCGGTCTGCGACGGTCCAGTTCCCGCTGTATGTCCGTTTCGGCTACCGGTATACCGGCCGGACAGCCGTCCACGATCACACCGACAGCGGGGCCGTGGCTCTCACCGAACGTACTCATGCGAAACAGGGTTCCGAACTGATTTCCGGACATCGGATTCTCCAGCTGTACTTGATTTTGCTCAGATGCAACAGTGTAGCGCATCTTCGAATACTGCGTCAAAGGTATCCGTTACGTGTTCGCGGCTGATTTTTCTTCCTTGACATCTCAAAACCCCGTCATTACAATGCACGGGAACTCAATTTGGAGGAGGAAACTAAATGAGTGATTCGCTGGCAAAAGTAAAGGAAATCATCATAGACCAGTTGGAAGTGGATGAACCGCAGGTTACGGAATCCGCGCATTTCATTAATGATCTCGGTGCAGATTCGCTGGACATCGTGGAACTGATCATGGCGTTTGAAGACGGTTTCGGTATCGAAATTCCGGATGAAGACGCTGAGAAGATCCAGACCGTCGGCGATGTTGTCAAATACATCGAGGAGCACAAGTAATCACCGTAAGGTGACAATTCGGTTATGAACCGCAGAGTTGTCGTAACCGGAGTGGGCCTGGTTACCCCGGTGGGTATCGGCAACCGGACGGTGTTTGAGGCACTGCTGTCCGGCCACAACGGAATACGAAGAATTACCAAGTTCGATCCAACCGACTTTGCCAGTCAGGTGGCAGGCGAAGTCGACTTTCCTGTAGAAGATTACCTGGACCGAAAAGAGGCAAGGAAGATGGCCACGTTCATTCATTATGCCGTGGCGGCTTCGGACATTGCCTTGAAGGATGCGAATCTTGAGATTCCGCCTGAGAAAGCGTCCAGAACCGGTGTGATGATCGGATCGGGTATTGGCGGCCTCGATTATATTGAGGAGCAGCATAAGATGTTGCTGGAAAAGGGCCCCCGTCGGGTTTCTCCCTTTTTCATACCAGCATCCATTATTAACCTGGCATCGGGAACGGTCTCGATCCGGACCGGTGCCAAGGGTCCCAACCATGCCGTTGTCACCGCCTGCGCCACCGGAACCCACGCGATTGGAGATGCCTATCGTATGATCCAGCGCGGGGATGCCGATGCCATGATTGCAGGCGGCAGCGAGGCGGCCGTCACACCAATGGCGGTTGCGGGATTCTCATCCATGAAGGCATTGTCCACCCGTAACGATGAGCCGGAGAAATCATCACGGCCTTTTGACAGGGACCGGGACGGTTTTGTGATCGGTGAAGGTGCCGGTGTCATGATCCTGGAGGAACTGGGATCTGCGCTGAAACGGGGCGCCCGTATTTACGGGGAAGTGATCGGCTACGGCCTCACAGGCGATGCATTCCACATCACAGCCCCGGCAGAAGACGGAGACGGTCCCGTCCGTGCCATGAACATGGCAATGGAAACTGCCGGAGTTGCCCCGGAGCAGGTTGGATATGTCAACGCTCACGGTACATCTACACCATACAATGACAAAATTGAATCCGGTGCAATCCGGCGTGCCTTTGGCAAACAGGCGGATAACCTGGTGGTGACATCGACCAAGTCCATGGTGGGTCATCTGCTGGGCGGAGCCGGAGGCCTGGAAGCGGCTGTGACGGTCATGTCCCTGTTTGAAGGCAAAGTCCATCCGACAGTGAATCTGGAAAACGCGGATCCGGAATGTGACCTGGATTATGCCGCGGATGGTGCCCGCGAACTGGATATTGAGTGTGCGATGAGCAACTCATTCGGTTTCGGCGGTACCAACGGCTGCCTGTTGTTCAGGCGATTTGAAAATTGACGGAAAAGGGGGCTTCGGCCCCCTTTTTTTGTTGCGTCAGGAGACGGGCACGGGTAGGCTGTGGCTGTCAGGAGGTTCAGATGAACAAGAACACGAAGCAGAAACGCTATGATCGCATACATGAACAGCTGACCGGGTTGTTGCAGAAAAGTAATGACCGGACCGCCCATATGGCAACGATTGCGGCCGTACTCCATCACAAGATGCCTCACTTCTTCTGGACCGGCTTTTATCTGTTGAAAGATGAAGATCTGATCGTGGGTCCGTATCAGGGTCCCGTCGCCTGCCAGGTTCTGGAACGGGGGAAAGGGGTCTGCTGGGCCGGTGTACAGCGGAACGACACGGTTCTGGTACCGGACGTGGAGAAATTTCCCGGCCATATTCCGTGCGACAGCCGCTCAAAATCCGAAATTGTATTGCCGGTGAAAGACAAGGACGGAACCGTTATCGGTGTGCTGGACGTGGATTCGGACCGGCCGGACGCATTTGACGATGTGGATGCCGCCGGTCTGGAGAAGATCGTCGACCTGCTGCGCTGAGGGAACTGTACGATTATGGACATGCATGCGTTTATCCTGATCGCACTGGCCTCCATGGCCACTGCCGCGTTGACCCTCTATTCCGGTTTCGGGCTCGGTACCATGCTGTTACCCGTTTTCGCGCTATTCTTTCCTGTTGAAATCGCTGTGGCGGCCACCGCCATCGTTCATGGGACCAACAGCATATTCAAGATGATCCTGGTGGGTCGGCATGCCGACCGGTCCCTGGTGTTGCGTTTCGGGATACCGGCTATCTTCGCCGCGTTTGCCGGGGCGGCCGCATTGGGGTTTGTTTCCCACATTCCCGACATTTTTCGCTATAACATCGGATCCCATCAGGCGGTTATTACCCCTGTAAAGCTGGCGATGGGTGTGCTGATGTTCGGGTTCGCGCTGTTTGAACTGCTTCCCCGTCTGCAGGACCTCAAATTTGGAAAAGACCATCTGATTCTGGGTGGCGTTCTTTCGGGATTTTTCGGTGGTTTTTCGGGACACCAGGGGGCATTGCGGTCCGCCTTCCTGGTCAAAGTGGGAGTCTCCACCGAGGCTTTTGTCGGAACAAACGCGGTGATCGGATTCATGGTGGACGCAGCCCGGATTGTCACCTATGCGTTCTTATTCCTGGTCGTGGGATCGGGCCATCCGGTTTCAGGGAAAGAGATGCCGCTGATCCTGGCAGCGATGGTGTCTGCATTCCTCGGCGTGTTGCTGGGCAAGAAATTTCTGCACAAGATCACCATGAAAACCGTTCAGCTGTTGACCGGCATACTGCTGCTCCTGATTGCCGTAGCCCTTGGAAGCGGCATGATCTGACGTTTAGTCCCCCTGCAATCCGTTGCTGTCTTGCCATCTCATTCAAAACAAAAACTTTTTTCTGCCTGCCGAATCGAGAA